>PKDP01000003.1 GCA_002862585.1 Flavobacteriales bacterium
ACCTCTTCAATATCAATACCTTCAGAAATTTTAACATCTCTAAATGTGATTTTATTAGAAGAAACAACTATACCTTCAAGGGTAACAGCACCATAGCCTACGAAAGACACCGAGATATCATAAGTGCCAGGGTCAAGAGGCTTAACGGTATAGTTACCATCAAAATCAGATGTCACCCCTGCAATTTGGTTACCATTTCTTTTGGCAACAACATTTGCGAAAGGAACTGGCTCTCCTGTATTTTTATCTGTAATTTTTCCTTCTAAGGAGCCCGACTGGGCGAAGACTGTTGTAGCTGTAAAAATAAAGCCCACTACAAGCAAGTAAAAATTTTTGAACATAGTTTTATAAAATTCTATTCATATTCTGCTTTATGATAATGTCCGTAAATATAGACATTAAATAAAAATTAACTAATAGATTAATGGAAAAAATTGTAATCTTACAGTATCAAAATTAAAACCTAATCATGAATAAATTCTATCATATTCTTATATTAATTTTTATGACCTGCTCTTGCACAAAAGATGAAAATACGATTCCTGAAGTTTATGTTAACTTTAGGATTCCAGCATCAGAGATTGGCGGAGTAGGAAGTGCTATTTATACCAATGATAATTATGGTGTTAGGGGAATAATTATATATCATAAAAATACCAACGAATATGTAGCATACGACAGAACGTGTAGTTACCGACCTTCTAACAGTTGTGAGATAGTTGAATTTAACGATGAACTTAACCCTGTATTTTTAGTAGACAGTTGCTGCACTTCACGTTTCTTGTTAGATGATGGAACGCCATTTAGCGGACCCGCCTTATTACCATTAAAACAATATTTTGCCAATTTTGATGGAACTTATATAAATGTTTCAAACTAATAAATTAGGATGTGCTTAGTGAAAATCTGATTATTAGAATTAACCTTCAGTAAATATGAACCTTTTGGAAGTTTGCTAACATCAATTTTCTGACGTGAGTTAATTAGATTATTACTTAATAACATACGTCCCTGGCAATCATATAATTCCAATGAGCCTAAAAAGTTTGTCGATGAACTTTGAGATAGATTTATATTTAAAAATGTACTAGCTGGATTTGGGAAAACTGAAAAATTGATTAAAGATAAATCATTTATGTAAGTACTATTGTAAAATAAATCATCAGAAATAAATTTACAACCCCATTGATCAGTGAGAACTAAACTGTATGTACCTTCTTCATCAGCTATATGAATGTTGGAATTAGATCCTGATATTTCTTGACCTTCAAAAAACCATTGATATTCAAAGTTGGATGATTGGTAATAACTAAGTGTATCAAAATTTACATCAATTTCAGGGTTATAATCCTCTCCACATATAACTACTAAAAGATCTTCAGATGATGAGGAACAACCATATTCATTAGTAGCTAATAAATTATAAAAACCAGAATAAATTGGCTCATGAGTTAAACAATTTGAATTAGGAATAGGACTATTATTGTAATACCATTGATAATTCATGTCCAATGAATCTGAATCAACATATAAAATAGTAGATAAATCATCAAAATTAATATTAATCTGAATCGGAGACTCATATACAAATATTGTATCAATAACATCTGCTGCTGGAACAGGTTGAACTTCAATTATACTATACTCAATAACTAAATCTCCGTTTGTTACTGTATTAGAATTTGAAAATCCTACAAATTCAATCGAGCCACAATAATCATCATCAGAAATTACACCGTCTTGCTCGTAAATATTTATATTATAAATTATATCATTTAATTGTAAATTATCAAGGTTAAAACTTACGGGTAAATCTTGTTCGTCTTGTACATTGGATTGGTAAATAATATTTTGTGATTCATCAGTAATTGTAAAATAAAAGTCTGGAGATCCCAGGCCTAGGAAACCAAGATTTTCTTCATCAGGAACATCACTTCCCCAGCCTGATGCATTACTTATTTGTATAGAATTTAAAAAATAAAAAGGAAGAGAAGACGAATAAGCCATGTAATGCACTTCATACACACCTGGATCAGTAAAAAGTTGTGATGAAGGGTTTTCCATAAAAGATTCATTACCATTTCCGAAATTCCAAGAATATTCAGCAAGTCCAGGGTTATTATTTATGAAGTCAACAGTCAAAGGCGCACATCCAGTAAAATTAGTCATTGTAAATCCATTGTTGACAGAGTTAACAGGGGATATTTCTAATGGTAAACTAAAACTGATTTCTTCAGGTCCACCTAAAAAAGCTGAACCTATGTGAGTTGCAAGTACAGTAATATCAACACTGAACATACCATATTCTATTGGAACGCCAAATATACTAACACACCCATGTTGAGAAATTTGCGGGTCATAATGACAATCGTTTTCTATATTATTACATTGCCAAGCTAATCCTAATGGTAAAGAAATTGATGTTATGTGGTAATCTAAAATATCAATAGTTTGATAATTATCTTGAGTTATTTCAATTAGAGTGTCTGAGGGTAAAAAAAAAGTTATGTCTTGTTGATATTCCTGATTGATAGATCCACTTGAAAGTGTATCAGGATAAAGTCCATAATTAGCGGCAACTGGGAAAAAACTTTCATCAGGAAGACATTGCGAATAGATCTGAAAACTTATAAAAGTACCAAATATTATTAATACAAATGATTTTACCATTAAATAATCTATTAGTATTTAACAAGATTATAATATAATTTGGTAAATAGCAAGTTTAATACCTGTAATATTCTGTTTTATATGGACCCAAAACTGGCACCCCGATATAATCCGCTTGATCATTACTAAGCTCATCCAATTCTACACCAATTTTTTCTAAATGCAAACGAGCTACTTTTTCATCAAGATGCTTTGGCAGGGTATATACCTTCTTTTCATAATTGTCGATATTATTCCACAATTCCATCTGAGCAATAACTTGATTTGTAAATGATGCTGACATCACAAAAGAAGGGTGACCAGTTGCACAACCAAGGTTGATTAGTCTTCCCTCAGCTAGTAAAATGATATCATGGTCACCGACAGTGTACTTATCAACTTGAGGCTTAATAGTGTCTTTCGAATCACCCCAATTATCGTTCAACCATGCTACGTCTATTTCATTGTCAAAATGACCAATGTTACAAACGATAGCCTTGTCTTTCATGATTTCGAAATGCTCACCGTGAATAATATCTTTATTTCCAGTTGCAGTAACTACAATGTCGGCTTCAGGAATAGCAACTTTCATTTTCTTCACTTCGAAACCTTCCATTGCAGCTTGCAATGCACATATTGGGTCAATTTCAGTTACAATTACTCTAGCTCCTGCACCTCTTAGAGATTCCGCAGAACCTTTACCAACATCACCAAAACCAGCTACTACGGCTACTTTACCAGCAATCATTACGTCAGTGGCACGTCTTATACCATCAACTAATGATTCTCGACAACCGTATTTGTTGTCAAACTTTGATTTTGTAACCGAATCGTTAATATTTATAGCAGGTGTATAAAGTGTTCCGTTTCTTTCTCTATCAAACAAACGAAGAACACCTGTAGTAGTCTCTTCAGAAAGCCCATTGATACCAGCAGCTAACTCAGGGTATTTGTCGAATACCATATTAGTAAGGTCACCACCATCGTCTAAGATCATATTTAATGGCTTATCATCTTCAAAGGCAAATAATGTTTGCTCGATACACCAGTCAAACTCTTCTTCGTTCATCCCTTTCCAAGCATAAACAGGCACCCCAGTTTCAGCTATTGCAGATGCCGCATGGTCTTGTGTCGAAAATATATTACAAGATGACCAGCTTACCTCAGCACCTAATTCTGTTAGCGTTTCAATAAGAACAGCTGTTTGAATAGTCATGTGTAAACAGCCTGCAATACGAGCACCTTTAAGGGGTTTATCTTTAGCGAATTCTTCTCTCAAAGACATTAAACCAGGCATTTCTGCTTCTGCTAATTCAATCTCTTTTCTTCCCCAATCGGCTAGGGAAATGTCTTTCACTTTATAAGGGTATTTTTTCACTTTAGAATCCATTTTAAAAAATTTAGGGTACAAAAATACAAAATAAACTCCTCATTTTGGAGTAACTTGCCACTCAATGGACGATTTTTTAGTAAATAGAAAAACCAATAGATATCACCTCATTGTTGCGGCTATTGATAAGCTTTGTCCAAACGTTAGTTCCAAAAGAGAAAAAGAAGTGTTTGCTTCCAAAAAAATAATAGACATTTTATACCCAAATCAACAATTGAGCCATGATAAATTTGGCGCTCCAATACTCTCAAATGGAAAAGCCATTTCAATTTCTCATTCAAAACATTTGGTTTCAATAATTACAGCTAACAAATCCGCCTCTATTGACATAGAAGCCGTTAGCGAAAAAGCACTTAACGTAGCGCCAAAGTTTCTCAGCGAACAGGAACTAAAAATGGCAAATGATGCTGAAAAAGCCACTTTAATGTGGTCAGTTAAAGAATGTCTTTTCAAGATTTACAAAAAGGGAGAGTTAACTTTTTCTAATGACTTTGCTGTAAATAACATTAAAGAAGGTCATGTTGAATGTTTTATATTTAAACAGAAATATACTCTAAATTATGAAAAATTCGAAGAGCATTGGTTAGTGTATTATTTTGATTGATTACATTTGCATCTATGAATATTTACGATTTCATATCATCAAACAAAGCAAACGGCAAAAAGTTATTTGCCGTTCTAATTGATCCTGACAAACAATCACAAGAAGAATTATCTGTATTGGTAGACAGAGCAGTAAAAGCAAAAGTAGATTTGTTTTTTATTGGCGGAAGCTTGCTGACAAGTGATAGTATGAATGAATCTATCACAACTATCAAATCAAGTTGTAATATACCAGTTGTTATATTCCCGGGTAACACTATGCAAGTCAATGAAAATGCTGATGGCATATTGTTCTTATCACTAATTTCTGGTAGAAATGCTGATATGCTGATTGGTAAACAAGTCATCACTGCCCCAATAATAAAAGCCTCTAAATTGGAAGTCTTACCAACAGGCTATATGCTTATTGATAGTGGCAATCCGACAACTGTTTCATACATGAGTAATACAACTCCTATTCCTCATGAAAAAAACGACGTAGCGGCATGCACAGCTATGGCTGGCGAACTGTTAGGCTTGAAGCTAATCTTTATGGATGGCGGTAGTGGAGCCACAAAACCCATTTCTGAATCCATGATTAAGATGGTTCGACAATCTGTTGATGCCCCTCTAATTATTGGTGGTGGTATTTGTAATGCCGAAAAAGCTATTGCTAATTGCAAAGCTGGTGCCGACCTTATTGTTGTAGGAAATAGTATTGAAAAACAACCAAAAATTCTTGAGGAAATAGCACAATCTATTCACGAATTCAATTCTTCAGTAAAAAATGAAGTCCTCAGTTGAAATAAGCATGTATCCATTGAATAAAAGCTACGAAACACCAATTATCCATTTCATTAAACAATTACGCACTTACCCATTTATCACTGTCGAAACCAACGGCATGAGTACTCAAATTTTTGGAGAGTACGATAATGTGATGCACGCTATCAATACTGAGATGAAAAACATCTTTTTAACTAATGAAAAAGTGGTGTTTACATTAAAAGTAGTCAACTCTGATTTGGAAGAAAAACCATCGTTTTAATGATAAAAAAAATTGTCATCATTGGTCCAGAGTGCTCTGGTAAAAGCACCCTCACAAAAGCACTTGCCAATCATTTTAACTCTCCATACATAAGAGAATATGCTAGAGAACACATTGATAGCTTAGATGGCAATTATGATAGAGATGACATCCTTACCATTGCACAGAAACAAATTGAACTGGAAGATAATATAAAGCTCAACAGCAAATACCTTTTCTTAGACACAGACCTCATAGTTTGTAAGGTGTGGAGTGAATTTAAATACGGACAATGCCACCCCTGGACTCTTGAACAAATAGAAAAGCGTCATTACGATCATTATCTACTTTGCGATATAGATATGCCATGGATTAATGATGGACTAAGAGAACACCCTAATCACAGAAAAGAGCTGTTTGACATCTATACCAAAGAACTCACAGACTTAAATAAATCGTTTTCTGTAATTAGTGGTGAACATCGCCTTCAAGATTCCATAGATTTTTTACTCTCATTGGATAAATAATTTAAAAAAAATAGTAAATTTGTAACGTCTTTACGGGGTGCCTACTAAGGCTGAGATTATACCCATCGAACCTGCCAAGGTAATTCTTGCAAGGGAAGGGAGTTTAACATAATTATCCACTAACAACTCCGTGTTAGTGGTAGTGTTTAACGAAAATTACTTAACAAAGATGACATTTAAATCTATTTTAAACCTAAGCTTTATAGCTTCGACTTTATGGCTATCTGCACAACAAACAGATACCCTAATTATT
Source organism: Flavobacteriales bacterium (assembly GCA_002862585.1). GTDB lineage: Bacteria > Bacteroidota > Bacteroidia > Flavobacteriales > UBA7312. The sequence continues at coordinate 6,429 of PKDP01000003.1, forward strand.
TATCCTGACTTGCAAGAAGTCAACATCAGAGCCTTAAGGGCTTCTGAAAAAACACCCATGTCCTACTCAACTATCGACCAACAACAGTTGGAAGAACAAAATTTAGGACAAGATATTCCTTACATGCTGTCATTGACACCATCTGTTGTAACTACTTCAGATGCAGGCGCTGGCATTGGCTACACTGGCTTCAGGGTCCGTGGTAGTGACCCTACTAGAATTAATGTAACCATTGACGGAATCCCACTAAATGATGCGGAATCCCAAGGGGTATGGTGGGTTAATATGCCGGACTTTACTTCCTCCGTTGAGGATATTCAAATCCAAAGAGGTGTTGGAACATCAACTAATGGTGCTGGTGCATTTGGTGCAACGGTAAACCTAAGAACTCAAAAGCTTAGACCAACAGCTTATGCCACTACTAATAACAGTATCGGATCCTACAATACTTTAAAAAACAATGTAGAGTTTGGTACTGGACTTTTAGCAAATAAATTTACCCTTGACGGACGTCTTTCTAGACTATCCTCTGACGGTTATATCAACAGAGCTAGCTCTGATTTGAAATCGCTTTACCTATCAGGAGCATACTATGGTAGTGATGAAGTGCTAAAGTTCACATTAATTTCAGGAAAGGAAAAAACCTATCAAGCCTGGAATGGCGTACCCCTCTCCTATATTAATGACGATAGCTTGAGAACCTTCAACAGCTACACCTACGAGAATGAAACCGATAACTACTGGCAAGACCACTACATGATGCATTACAACAAGCAACTAAGTGCTACTGCTTCATTTAATCTTGGGCTACACTACACACAAGGAAGGGGGTATTATGAGCAATACAAGAAAGGCGAAGACTTTTCAGACTATGGATTAAATGACGTTATTGTTGGAAGCGATACAATTACAAGCACAAATCTAATTAGAAGAAAATGGCTTGATAATGACTTTTATGGAACCGTATTTTCATACCAAAATAGCATAGACAATTTAGACTATACTATTGGTGGAGGATGGAATACTTACGAAGGCAGACACTATGGTGTTGTACGATGGGCAGAATACGCAAGTAATGGTGCTATTGACCACATATATTACGATAACGATGCTGTAAAAACTGACTTCAATGTATACGCAAGAGGACTTTATAAATACAGCGAAGAGCTTACGCTATTCGGCGATTTACAAAAACGTTACATAGACTATTCTTTCATTGGCAAAGATGATAATGGAGCTTCTTTGGAAGACACCGTAAACTTTGATTTCTTCAATCCAAAATTTGGTGCTTTTTACCAGTTGGATAACAACAAAAGCGTTTTTGCTTCTTTTGCCGTTGCCAACAGAGAGCCTAATAGAAGTGACTTTGTGGACTCCTCGCCTAATTCACGACCAGTACATGAAACATTGTATGATACTGAACTTGGCTACAAAATCTCAAAGAAAAACTTCACTTTTTCAGCTAATGCTTATTATATGATTTATGAAAATCAGCTCATTCTAACAGGTAAAATAAACGATGTTGGTGAATATACTAGAGAAAATGTTGATTACTCTGAACGTAAAGGAATAGAAATAGAAGGTGGCTTTAAGCTAAACAGTAAAATTGACTGGTCAGGAAATGTTTCTTTTAGTGAAAACACTATAGCACATTACTCCGAATATGTTGACAATTGGGACACTGGGGGTCAAGAAAAAATTGAATACGAAAACACAAATATTGCTTTTTCTCCGGAACTCATTTGGGCAAGTAAATTTAATTATCAACTCAATGATAAAATAGAAATTCAGCTAATCTCTAAGTATGTTGATGAGCAATATATTGACAACACCTCAAGCGACGACCGAAAACTAGATGCTTATTTAGTTCATCATGGTCGTTTTATTTGGGACATCAGCAGCACCTTTTTCAAAAAAGCTAGACTAAGTCTTCAAATAAATAATTTACTGGATGAAAATTATGTCAATAATGCATGGATATACCGATTCAAATCTGATGGCTATGACCCAAGACCAGACGATGCTTTCGTTTCGGCCAATAGCGAAGGTGGCTACGATATGGCAGGTTATTTCCCGCAAGCAAAACGAAATTTCTTATTGGGACTTACTTTAGGGTTTTAGAAAACACCTAACAATTAATAAAAAAGCCGTCGATTTTCGACGGCTTTTTTATTGCCTTTTACTTTAACTCTTGAATGGCGTGCTGCTTGTCAAGAAGCAATTGTTTTTTCAGACTATCAACATCTTCAAAAGTCATTTCTTCTCTTAATCGCTCAACAAAGTTCACTTTTAGACGTACTCCATACAAGTTACCATCGAAATTGAAAATATGAACTTCCAACGAACGTTCGTTAATTCCCAAAGTAGGATTTTTACCAATATTCATCATTCCATCAAACTCCTTGCCTTCATAACTTATCTTTACAGCATACACTCCATCTTTGGGAATGAGCTTTGTACTGTCAATACTACCCAAGTTAGCTGTAGGAAAATCAATGGTTCTGCCAATTTCCTTGCCTTTAACTACTGTTCCCTCAAGTTGATAATGATAACCCAAATAATTAAATGCTTTAGAAACATCTCCAGCAAGCAATGCTTTTCTAATTTTAGTTGAGCTAACACTCACTTCATTAAGTAGCTGAGCAGGAATTTCTTCAACCCCAAAACCATACAAAGGCGAAAATTCTTTCAAATGCTCAAAAGAACCTTCTCTATTTCTTCCAAAATGGTGATTGTAACCAATAACAAGTTTGTGGGTATTGATTTGATTTACAATAATATCCCGAACAAAATTCATAGAACTTGTGCGAGAAAATGCTTTGGTAAAGGGATGAATAATTAAATGGTCTATACCTGATTTTTCAAGAAGGCTAATCTTTTCATCTAAGGTGTTAATCAATTGCAACTGATGGTCGTCAGGGAAAAGCACCATCCTGGGATGAGGAGAAAAGGTAAGCAAAACGGTTTCACCATTTTCTTCATTAGCAATTTCTTTTAGCCTATTAATTATCGTTTTATGACCAAAATGTACGCCATCAAATGTTCCTGTTGTAAGGATGGGGCGAGCCACATCTTTAAAGTCAGAAATAGAGTGATAAATTTTCAAATTACAGCTTTTATAATAAATGTTAAAACCTTGTTCAAAAGTAGCAATTAATTAATTGATTAAATCTTTGCGACATACTAAATAATTCGTGTAAATTTGCCCAAAATTATTCGGAATAAAAACCTACATTTAAGTATAAAAAAGATGTCACAAAGCAAAGGTAAAATTTCTCAAATCATTGGCCCAGTTGTTGATGTTACTTTTGAAAATAACGAAACAGGATTGCCAGATATTTACGATTCTCTAGAAATAACTAAAGAGAATGGTACTAAATTGGTTTTGGAGTGCCAACAACATATTGGAGAAGACACGGTTCGTACCATCTCAATGGACTCCACAGACGGACTAAAAAGAGGTGTTGAAGTTGTTGCAACTGGCGCACCAATTAAAATGCCTGCTGGTGAACACATTAAAGGTCGTGTATTCAACGTAATTGGTGACGCCATTGACGGAATGGACGATTTAGATAAAGAAAACGGTCTACCTATTCACAGAGAGGCTCCAAAATTTGAAGACCTTTCTACTTCTACAGAAATATTATATACTGGTATTAAAGTAATTGACCTTATTGAGCCATACGCTAAAGGTGGTAAGATTGGTCTTTTTGGTGGTGCTGGTGTTGGTAAAACAGTACTTATTCAGGAGTTAATTAATAATATTGCAAAAGGACACGGTGGATTATCCGTATTTGCTGGTGTAGGTGAGAGAACTCGTGAAGGAAACGATTTATTAAGAGAGATGTTAGAATCTGGTATTATCGATTACGGTGAAGCCTTTTTACACTCTATGGAAGAAGGTGGATGGGACTTATCTAAAGTAGACGCTTCAAAAATGGGCGACTCGAAAGCTTCTTTCGTTTTTGGTCAGATGAATGAGCCTCCAGGAGCACGTGCTCGTGTTGCACTTTCAGGACTAACCCTAGCAGAATATTTCCGTGATGGTGATGGAAAAGGGAAAGGACGTGACGTTTTATTCTTCGTTGATAACATCTTCCGATTTACTCAAGCTGGTTCCGAGGTGTCCGCACTATTAGGTCGTATGCCATCAGCGGTAGGTTACCAACCAACCCTAGCAACTGAGATGGGAACTATGCAAGAGCGTATTACATCAACTAAAAATGGCTCTATTACTTCTGTACAGGCTGTATATGTTCCTGCAGATGATTTAACTGACCCTGCTCCAGCTACAACCTTTGCTCACTTAGATGCAACTACAGTACTTTCTCGTAAAATTGCTGAGCTTGGAATTTACCCAGCGGTTGATCCATTAGACTCAACTTCTAGAATTTTATCTCCAGATGTTGTTGGTGACGAACATTACGATTGTGCACAAAAAGTAAAAATGCTACTACAACGCTACAAAGAATTACAAGATATTATTGCTATTCTTGGAATGGAAGAATTATCTGATGACGATAAACTAGCTGTTTCTAGAGCTCGTCGTGTTCAGCGTTTCTTATCTCAACCTTTCCACGTCGCTGAGCAGTTTACCGGCCTTAAAGGTGTGTTAGTTGATATTCAAGACACTATCAAAGGTTTTAACATGATTATGGATGGTGAAATGGACCAATATCCTGAAGCTGCCTTTAACCTTGTTGGAACTATTGAAGAAGCTAAAGAAAAGGGAGAGAAAATGTTAGCTGAAGCAAAATAATTTTTGATTATGAAATTGGAAATCATCACACCAGAAAAGAAAGTATTTGAAGGCGAGGTTACTTCTGTTCAACTTCCAGGCGTTACTGGTAAGTTTGAAATCTTGAACAATCACGCACCAATTATCTCCTCTTTAAAAAAAGGAAAAGTAAGAGTCATTAATTCAAATAATAAAACAGAACATTATAATATTAATGGCGGTGTGATTGAAATGCAAAATAATATGATTATTATTTTAGCTGAATAATTTCAATAAAACAAATTATGAGAAAATATTTTTTACTGTGTATTTTCTTATACTCTTGTTCATCAGAATTTGACTTAAAAAATGGTGATATTTTATTTCAAGATTTAGATAGTTCAGAACTCTGTATTGCTATTGAAGGTGTTTCTGAAGGTTATAATGGTTCTAACTTATCACATATTGGAATGATTGTAAAACAAAACAACCAAATTTTAGTGATTGAAGCCTTACCTCCAAAAGTTGTTTTAACACCACTTAAAAATTTCCTAAATAGATCAAAAGATATTAATGGTAATCCAAAAGTATTAGTTGGTAGACTTAAGGACAAATTTAAAAATCATATAGATAAAAGTATTAATTATTGTTTAATGAAAATTGGTCATGAATATGATGATGAATTTATTTTTGAAAATAACTCATTGTATTGTTCTGAATTAATTTATAATTCATTTAATAATGATACCATCTTCAACGCTAAACCTATGATATTTGAAAGTCAATTTGATGAAAATATAGTCAAAATATGGATTGATTATTATAATAAATTGGACAGGCCAATTCCACATGATAAGTTAGGCATTAACCCTGGAATGATGTCAATTTCTGATGCCATTGAAATAGTTTATCTTTTCGGCTTACCTGACGGTTATGAATCCAAAAAATCTGAAAATGAAAAATATTAGTCTTTGTGTTTTAATTGTATTGTTATTTAATTTTAATGCATTAATAGGACAAAATATATTAGAAAAAAATATCGAGGAAGTAACAGTAATATCTAATCGATCACAATACAATAAAGAATTTAAAATTGTACACAGGATTGATAGTGAAGAAATTAAAAATTCATCAAATCAGACTATTGCTGACATATTAGAATTTGCAATTAATGTAGATAACAGACAAAGAGGAGGTCAAGGAATTCAATCTGACATCAGTATTAGAGGTGGATCTTTCGAGCAAACTTTAGTCTTATTAAATGGAATTAAATTAAATGATCCTCAAACAGGACATCACAACCTGAACTTACCTATCAGCCCTGAATTGATTGATAGAATTGAAATAACGACTGGAGGAGCTAGCAGAATTTACGGAAATTATGCATACTGTGGAGTCATAAATATTATCACAAAAGATAAAATTGAAAATTCTGTGATACTTTCAACAGGACAAAATAATTTTAATCATGCTGAACTCAATTTCAATATTAGCAAGAATAATGTTAATCAAATTTTTCATTTATCAAATAAGAACAGTGACGGATATATATTAGGAGCTGACTATAAATTATATAATTTTTACTACCAGGCAAAATCTAACATAAATGATGTAAATTCTACATTAAATGTAGGAATCAATAAAAAAGATTTTGGAGCATATAATTTTTATTCAACTAAATATCCTAATCAATTTGAAAAAACAAAAACTACATTTGCTTCATTAAATTTAAATAAAACTGGTCGGCTTGGTTTCAATAATAATATTTACTGGAGAATGCATGATGATGAATTTATTCTTTTCAGAGAAAATCCTGAGCTTTATCAAAATTTTCATAAAACCAATGTAATTGGTCTAGATTTTAACATCATAAAGAAAACAAAGTTAGGCACATCTCTATTTGGTGCTGAAATAATTTCTAATAGTATAATTTCTAATAATTTAGGTAAAGATTTAGAGACTCCAATATTGATATATAATGATAATTATTTTACTAAAGCTGACAATAGAATTGTAACAAATTTCTTCATTGAAAAAAATTTATCTTTTTCAAGATTAAATATTTCGACAGGAGTCATGCTAAATATAAACCCAAATTTTAATAACGAACTATTTCCGGGTTTAGATGTTAGTTACAAAATTAATGATAATATTAATTTTTATATATCAATTAATAAATCAATGAGAACACCAAATTTTACAGAATTGTATTATACATCCCCAACAAATGAAGGTAATACAAACTTGATACCTGAAAAATCACTCAATAAAGAATTTGGTATAAAATTAAAAAAAGACATTCACACGACTACTATATCATTTTTTGAGAGAAATGGTGAGGACTTAATTGATTGGACTCTATTAGATGGAGATAGTATTTGGCGAACTCAAAATCTAAATGAAATTAATACTTCGGGTATAGAAGTGAATTCAAGAATAAATCTTAAAAAGATTTTTAATTCTAAATTAAATCATCTTAAATTAGTATTTGCTTCAAATAAAATCGATACAATATCTAATGGCTTTAGATCTGCATATGTTCTAGATCATTTGAAAACTAATTTATCTTTTAGTATAAATCATAATTTAACTAAAAAATCAAACCTGGATTGGAAAATTTCATATCAGGAAAGAGTTGGAGATTATTTTGATGCTGAATTAGAATTAAATAAAACCTATGAGCCATTTTGGTTAACATCATTAAGATTTACTCAAAGTATTAATTCTTATTTTAATGTATTTGTAGATATTAATAACCTTTTTGACATTTCTTACTCAGACTTTGGAAATATAGAACAAGCTGGTAGATGGGCAAGGATTGGCTTAAAAGCTAAAATTTAGTTAAAGCTTTTTATTTTTTTTATGTCTATTGTAATCTCTTTTAGATTTTAAATCAATTTTATTATCAAAAGCATCTTGTAAATTTATATTTGTTTGATTTGCTAGACATAATACCACAAAAAGAATATCAGCCAATTCTTCTCCCAAATTGGTATTATCATTTTCTTTAAATGACTGTTCTCCATATTTACGAGAAATAATTCTAGCTACCTCTCCAACTTCTTCTGCAAGAATAGCCATATTGGTTAACTCGTTGAAATAGCGAACACCGTATTTTTTTATCCATTCATCTACTTGATTTTGTAATTGTTCTATTGGCATTATTCTTTGTTTTTTGAATCGATTAATATTGTAACAGGTCCATCATTACACAAGCTGACTTGCATATCTGCCCCAAACTTACCCGTTAGAACTTTCTGCTGAACATCTAAACTTAGGCATTTTATAAAAGTCTCGTAAATTGGAATAGCAATTTTAGGACGAGCCGCTTCTATAAATGATGGACGATTACCTTTCTTGGTTTTGGCATGTAAGGTAAATTGACTAACTACTAAAATTTGACCTTTTATATCTAAAACAGACTTATTCATCTGCCCATTTTCATCCGAGAAAATTCGAAGATTGGCTATTTTACTGCTAAGCCATTTGACATCTTCCTCTGTATCATTATTCTCAATTCCTATTAGTATAAGTAAGCCTTGTTGTATTTGACTATAAATTTGATCCTCAATACTAACAGAAGCTTCTAAAACTCTTTGAACAACTATTCTCATTTTTCATAATGGTTTACTCTAAAGCTTTCATCGTCTTGCTCGAGCATACTGATATAATTCTTGTAGCGAAAGGCAGCAACTTCACCTTTCTCTAAAGATAATTTAACTGCACAATTTGGCTCATTTACATGTAAACAGTTATTAAACTTACACTTAGATTTTAACTTAAAAAATTCTGTAAAATAATCGCCAAGTTCGTATTTATCCATTTCTATCAATCCGAAACCTCTAACACCAGGCGTATCAATAATCGAGGCGCCAAAATCTAAGTCGTGCATTTCAGAAAAAGTTGTTGTGTGTTGTCCCTGTTGGTGTTGTTCAGATACTTCTTGTGTCTGAATATTTAAATTAGGTTGTAGCATGTTCAATAAGGTAGACTTACCCACTCCAGAGTGCCCTGAAATCATATTAACCTTGCCTTTCATTATTTCCTTTACTTCTGATAAATCATCATTTAGGGTACTTTTAGACAAACACTTGTAACCTATTTTTTCATAAACAAAACGTCTTTCTTCTAATTGAGCTAAAGTTGTTTCCTCATACAAATCGATTTTATTAAAAAATATAATCACTTCCACCCCATAAGCTTGTGCTGATACCAAAAACCTGTCTATAAAACCAGTTGATGTTTGTGGACTTTTCATACTTACCATTAGTATAGCTTGGTCTACATTAGATGCTAAAATGTGTATTTGCTTAGAAAGATTAACCGATTTTCTGACTATGATGTTTTTTCTATCGAACAACTCATCTATCATAAAAGATTCCTCCTCTTGACTCAGCTTTACCTTATCGCCTACAACGATAGGATTAGTGCTTTTGATATCATGCATACGGAACTTACCACGAATACGGCAGTTCAACAACTGTCCGTCATCTGTCTTGACAATGTACCAACTTCCAGTAGATTTTATTACTGTTCCTAGCATTTCGACAAATATACGATGATTTAAAAGAGTATAGGAATCTCTATTTCTTTACTATCTTCGCAGTATGTCAATTGAAGTTAAAGAAGTTAGCAAATATTATGGGGAGCAAGCTGCCCTAGATTCAGTCTCATTTGAGGTTAAAAAGGGTGAAATCGTTGGTTTTCTTGGTCCTAATGGTGCTGGAAAATCTACTTTAATGAAAATTATTACCACCTACTTGAATGCTGATAAAGGACAAGTAAACGTATGCTCTGAAGATGTAGAAGAAGATACTATTTCAATACGTGAGAAAGTAGGCTATTTAGCTGAGCACAATCCTCTTTATTTTGAGATGTATATTAAAGAATACCTCTCATTTATAGCTGACATATATGGATGTTCTAAAGAACGCATCAATGAGATGATTGATTCGACTGGCTTAACGCCAGAAAAGCACAAAAAAATTGGAGAATTATCTAAAGGTTACAGACAGAGAGTAGGTCTGGCAGCTGCCTTAATTCATAATCCTGAAGTACTCATTTTGGACGAACCTACTACTGGACTAGATCCTAATCAATTAGTGGAAATAAGAAACCTTATCAAAGAAAGTGGAAAGGATAAAACCGTAATGCTTTCGACACATATTATGCAAGAGGTTGAAAAAATGTGTAATCGTGTTATAATCATCAACAAGGGTAAAATAGTAGCTGATGAAATGTTATCCTCACTTAAAGAAAAAAAAGTAGACTTAGAATCATACTTTCAAAAGCTTACGGCTTAAAATAGTTCAGAAGCTATCTTTTAAATTATCCGAATTACCCATAGTATAAAAGTGCAAAAAAATAAATATAAAAAACTTTGTGGTAATATCATAAATTGTTTTTTAGTAGAAATGGGGGGGGGTATTACTAATATAATAGGAACGGTAATTCCTATCTCTCTGCATTGTTTTACAAAGTCGAAAAATAATTTAGAATGCAAAAAAATTAATGAATTTATTTTTCTAATTTTGCTGACGATTTAACAAGTGGACAAATTTGGCTGATTGCAACCACTCCAAAAATGCTAAAACAGGAATAACTTCGCATCAGCTATTTTCACTTTAATTTATTAATACAAACATACATAGAAAATGGCATATTTTTTCACCTCAGAATCCGTATCAGAAGGACACCCAGACAAAGTAGCTGATCAAATTTCAGATGCTTTGCTCGACAATTTTTTGGCGCAAGACAAAGACTCTAAAGTGGCTTGTGAAACACTAGTAACAACAGGACTTACTGTTCTTAGTGGTGAGGTTAAAACCAAAGCTTATGTAGATGTTCAAAGAATAGCCAGAAAAGTTATTCGAAAAATAGGCTATAATAAGTCCGAATATCAATTTGATGCGGATAGTTGTGGCGTTATTTCAGCTATTCACGAACAATCGGCAGACATCAATCAAGGTGTAGAAGCTGACAAAGGCTTACATGCTGAGCAAGGTGCAGGTGACCAAGGTATGATGTTTGGCTACGCTACCAACGAAACGGATAATTATATGCCATTGGCTTTGGATTTATCGCACCGAATCCTAATTGAATTGGCTGATATTAGAAGAGAAGGTATGGAAATGACTTATCTAAGGCCAGATTCAAAGTCTCAGGTAACAATCGAATACAGTGATGATAATCAACCTATTCGTATAGAGGCTATTGTGGTATCTACTCAACACGATGAATTTATATTAGCTCAAGAAGATACAGACGCTGCGAGAGCAGAAGCAGAAACTGCTATGCAGAAGCACATAGAAAATGATGTGAAAACTATTCTTATTCCTAGAGTATTAGCTCAATTGGAAGAACGACAACAAGTTCTTTTTGGAACAGAAAAGTACCATGTCAATCCTACTGGAAAATTTGTAATAGGTGGCCCGCATGGTGACACAGGTCTAACAGGAAGAAAAATTATTGTTGATACTTATGGTGGTAAAGGAGCCCATGGTGGTGGTGCTTTTTCTGGAAAAGACCCTTCTAAAGTAGACCGTTCGGCGGCTTATGCAACTCGACACATTGCTAAAAACCTTGTTGCTGCAGGACTCTGCAAACAAGTATTGGTTCAAGTGTCTTATGCTATTGGCGTTGCTAAGCCAATGGGTGTTTTTGTTGACACATACGGCACTTCAAATATTGGTTTATCAGATGGCGAAATCGCTAAAAAGGTAGAAGATATTTTTGATATGAGACCGGCCGCTATTATTGACAGATTGAAACTTAAAAACCCAATCTATCAAGAAACAGCAGCCTACGGTCATATGGGACGAACTCCTGAAACTAAGTCGTTCACTTTTGATGTTGAGGGCCAATCTAAAGAGTTAACTTTAGAGACTTTTACATGGGAAAAATTAGACTATGTAGATGACGTCAAAAAAGTATTTAGCTTGTAGACTACTTCTTTCTAAAGAAAATCTGAATTGGTATACCGTTAAAGTCAAAACTCTCTCGAAGTTTATTTTCGATGTATCGTTTGTAAGGGTCTTTAATATACTGGGGTAAATTGGCAAAAAAGGCAAA
>PKDP01000107.1 GCA_002862585.1 Flavobacteriales bacterium
GCTTCGGTTGTGTATGGAACATTTTCTAAAACATAATCATTCGTACCCACAGAGTTAGGCGTGTAGTCGGCAGACAAGTCAACACTTTGAATTTCACATATTGTGATATCATCTCCTGCATCAATTTGAGAGTATGCAGATTCAATGTTTACTAAAATAATTGCTAACAGAAAAAATAGAATCTTCATTAAGAAAATTTTAAGTCGGTTAAGTTTAAACAGCCCATAAAGTTACAAATATATTTTTAGATTTTCAATTGGCTTTGAACGCAATCTTACATTAAAAATATTTTTAGTGTTTTAAAAATTAGAATTGTTGATTCAGAATGTTAATTTTGCCCTTAAATTTAAGACATATGAAAATTACAGTTGTAGGCGCTGGGGCAGTAGGTGCAAGTTGTGCAGAATATATTGCTATTAAAAACTTCGCTTCAGAAGTAGTGTTAGTTGACATTAAAGAAAACTTTGCAGAAGGTAAAGCCATGGATTTAATGCAAACAGCTACTTTAAATGGTTTTGATACTAAAATCACGGGTAGTACTAACGATTATTCAAAAACAGCAAATAGTGACGTTGCTGTAATTACTAGTGGGATACCTAGAAAGCCAGGTATGTCCAGAGAAGAATTGATAGGAATTAATGCTGGTATTGTAAAAACAGTTTCAGAGAATTTAATAAAACATTCGCCTAATGTAATTTTAATCATAGTAAGTAACCCTATGGATACTATGACTTATTTAGCACATCAAGTAACAGGTCTTCCTAAGAACAGAATCATTGGAATGGGTGGAGCATTGGATAGTGCAAGGTTCAAATATAGACTTAGCGAAGCTTTAGAATGTTCTGCATTAGATATAGACGGTATGGTTATAGGAGGGCATAGCGACAAAGGAATGCTTCCTTTAACTCGATTAGCAACAAGAAATAGTGTTAGAGTTTCTGAATTTATCACAGAAGAAAGATTACAAAAAGTTCTTGAAGACACTAAGGTTGGTGGAGCAACATTAACATCGATGTTGGGTACTTCAGCTTGGTACGCTCCTGGGGCTGCTGTTTCTTCATTAGTTCATTCAATTGCTTGTGACCAATACAAGATGTTTCCATGTTCAGCAATGTTGAACGGAGAATATGGTTTGAACGATTTATGTATTGGCGTACCTGTAATATTAGGCAAGAACGGTATTGAAAGAATTGTAGAAATAGACCTCAATGATGCTGAAAAAGAAAAGTTAAACGATTCAGCAGAAGGCGTTAGAGCTACAAATGCTTTACTTGACTAAAAAAATAAATAATTTGAGTGATTATTTTAAAATGGAGAGCGAACTCTCCATTTTTTATTGGACAATTATTTTTTTCCAAATCATTTTTGAGTTGTTTAGTGTTTTAAATGAGATAAAATAATAGGCTGGCTGAAGATGACTAATATCAATTTGAGAATTGTTACTTACTTTTTTATTAATGAGTAGCTGGCCATGTATGGAGTAGATTTTTGCAATAGCATCTTCTTCAGACTTAATATTTATTATATCATCAGAAGGGTTAGGATAGATGTCAATTACATTAGATAAATCATATGTTGTATTAGAACTTACAGTACTGTCATTGATGTAATAAAACAGTCCTCCAGATTGCATTCCGAAAAACATATCTCTTCTGCCATCACCAGTAAAGTCCTCATACAAGCAGGCAACATTTTTGCCTACTTGAGTATTTTGGAAATTATCACTAAGCAGATTAAAAGTACCTGATAAATTTCCAGAAATATTATCGTAATGGTAAATCTGTCCGCTTTCACTACCAATTAACATTTGAATTTCTCCATCCTCCGAAAAGACAAAAGGGATACTAAAGCCATAAAGACTTTCATCATTATTAACAGAAATATCACCAAAATCTTCTTCGAGATTATTAAAAACAGGATTAGTTACGGTACCATTATTTTGAGCATAAGCAATACTGCCGTCAACTCTACCAATTATCAAGTCTAAAAGACTGTCATCATTCATGTCAAATAAAAAAGGAGCAGAATGTTGACCAATATCAATTGAAAAGAAATTGACGTTTTCAAGTTCAAACTGGGCGTCACTTCCTACTGCTGCGGTATTTTTGAAATAATGAATTTTACCATTTCCACAACCAACAATTAAATCAACATCGCCATCATTATCTAAGTCTCCAAATGTTGGAGTAAGTCCAGCTACAGAAGTTACCAAGCTGGTGTCTAAGTTTATTGATGATAAGTTTCCGAAATCTCTATCAATTAATTCAAAGTTTGGTTCTGTTTCACTACCTATATTTCTTAGCAATGCTAGTTGAGATGATGGATTATTTCCAGTGTGGTAGCCGTAATTTCCTATAATTAAATCCTTCAAACCATCATTATTATAATCTATCATTGAAGGATAAGCAGCCGTTCCAAAATCTAGTATAAGCTCTTGTAAAAAATTGGTTTTTTCAAACTCAAAAACGGGAGCGTTGTCCGTTCCAGAGTTTAAGAATAGGTAAATACTTTCAAAATCTTCAGCATTATTATTTGTGTTAGGGCTAACGACTAAGTCTCTAATACCGTCATTATTAACATCTAGATGAAACGCCGCTGGAAAGGATTCAATTTCAGCACTTACATTACTGCCGTTTCCAATGGGGAAGTCTTGATTTACAGAAGTCATTAAAGCATCTTCAGAGTCACCAGTATTTATCAATAGGTTGAGATTGTTAAACGAAACGTCACCAAGGATGATGTCCATATCGTTATCACCATCAATATCTAAGGTAAGGGTAGAGGAGCCACTATGTCCGCCTGATGAACGGCTTTCAATTATTGGCTGATCTATTGTGGTTTGGCTTTGGCAACTATTAAAGTCGTATTCGTTTAATCCTTCAAAAAACTTTCCCCAACAGTCGGTTTTGAGTTCAAAAATTAGGCTGTCGCAATTGCCATAAAGCTCCTGACTTTGGTTTTGGTGATACTCAACATAACCACCACTTTGTTTAAATGTCAATACATCTATATCACCATCAAAATCTACATCTACAAATGAAGGGATGTCAACTTCGGAAATAATAATTGCACTTTGTATTGGACCTAAGTCGCTGATTAAAGCATCTGTTTCAACTTCAAAACTCAGTGAGTTATTATCAGATGTGTTTTTGTATGCTCTAACATAACTGTCGTTATATGTGAAAATATCTTCTTTACCATCACAGTTGAAGTCGAGAAGTAAAGCCCATTTTTCAAGCTTAGGGAATGAGCTGCTATATTCTTTAGAATAGGTATAGTTTAAATCTGAACCATTTGAGTTTTTAATAAAAGCAAGAGTCCTATCTCCAATTCGTTCAAAAACAAAAACATCATTTATACCATCGTTATTGAAGTCGATATTAGAAAGTTGAGACGAGCTGAGACCTCCTGTAAAGGGGTTTTGAATAATTGCACCATTTTCTAAAATTGATAATTCAGCCCTTTTAAGATGTTGTGAAAAGGAAGAAAGACTAATGAAAGTCAAATAAAAAATCAGCATTTTTTTCATACTAGCACAAATTTACGACATATAATATATATATAGTAGTCTTTGGCTTCACAATTCAGCTATTATTCCTTATTGTTTTTTCAATTGCTATTTCAAAATTGAAAAACTATATTTGCCCGTTCTAAACTAATCACAATTATGCAAAATAAAAGTTTTGTTTCTCTGTTTGCAATTGTATTTGCAATTGTATGTTTATATCAATTATCGTTTACATCTATTGTAAAAGGAATTGAAGAAGATGCAGTTGAGTACTCCAACGGAGATGAAATTAAAGAAAAAAGATACCTTGACTCTATAGCTACTGAGCCTGTATATAATATTGGTCTTAAGAACTACACTTATAACGAGTGTAAAATTAGAGAAATCAATCTTGGTCTTGACCTTAAAGGTGGAATGAACGTTACATTAGAAGTGTCTGTCGTTGACGTTATTCGTGCGATGTCAAACTACAACTCAGATGAAACATTTAACTCTGCTATAAAACTTGCTCAAGAAAAACAAAGAGACAGTCAAGATAATTTCGTTACCCTATTTGGGCAATCATTTTCTGAAGTAAACCCTGATGGAAAGTTAGCATCTATATTTTACACTCCAGAATTAAAAGATAAAATCAATTCCAACTCAACTAATGAAGAAGTTTTAGGGGTTATTGGACTAGAGGTTGAAGACGCTATCAGTCGTTCATTTAACATACTCCGTTCAAGAATTGACAGGTTCGGTGTAACACAACCAAACATTCAACGATTAGAAGGTTCAGGAAGAATCTTAGTTGAATTACCTGGTGTTAAAGACCCTGAAAGAGTTAGGAAATTATTACAAGGAACAGCTCAGTTAGAGTTTTGGGAAACCTATGAAAATACTGAAGTTATAGGTCTTATTGACCAAATAAATACATTTCTAAAGTCAACTGTTGAAGAAGTAGAAGAAGTTGCTACTGAAAACACAGAGTTGACTGAAGAAGCTGATGATAGCTCTGAGGACATGATTTCAGATTTGTCTATTGATGAGTTAAGTGAAGGTTCTGAAGTGACTTCGGATAGTACAGCACTTTCTGCTGAGCAGTTTTCAAGAGAAAATCCACTTTACGCAGTATTATATCCAAATATCAGTCAAACAAATCAGCCAAATGGTGGGCCAGTTTGTGGTATTTCAGATATTAAAGATACTGCGAAAGTAAATGAGTTCTTAAGAATGGATGAGGTTAAGGATATCTTACCTCGTGACATTAAGTTTTCTTGGACAGTAAAGCCATATGATCCAGAAGGAAAATTTGTTCAATTAGTAGCTCTAAGAGTTACCTCAAGAGATGGCAATGCAGCTATGGAAGGTGATGTTGTTACAGATGCAAGAACAGATTTCGGTCAATTTAATGGTGTGCCAGAAGTATCCATGACAATGAGTGCTGAAGGCTCAAGACAATGGAAAAGATTAACTGCGGATAATATTGGTAAAAGTATAGCTATTGTGCTTGACGATTATGTGTATTCTTTCCCAACAGTTCAGGCTGAAATTTCAGGAGGAAGATCTCAGATTACAGGTAACTTCACTATAAATGAAGCGAATGACTTATCTAATATTTTAAAGTCAGGTAAATTACCAGCTCCTGCTAGAATTATTGAAGAAGCAATCGTTGGGCCTTCTCTAGGTAAAGAAGCTATTGACTCAGGACTTAAATCCTTTATTATAGCATTGGCATTAGTGTTAGTTTACATGATGTTTTACTACAGTTTTGCTGGATTAGTTTCTAATATTGCTCTACTAGCAAACTTGTTTTTTGTGTTTGGCGTATTGTCATCAATTGGTGCTGTTTTAACACTACCAGGAATTGCGGGTATAGTTCTAACGATTGGTATGTCCGTTGATGCAAACGTTCTTATTTACGAAAGAATTAGAGAAGAGTTATTAAACGGTAAAGGGCTTAAGTTAGCTGTTGCCGATGGTTACAAAAATGCTTATAGTTCTATTATTGATGCAAACGTAACAACCTTACTAACAGGTATAGTGTTATATGTATTTGGTTCTGGACCAATTAAGGGCTTTGCAACAACTTTAGTAATTGGTATTTTAACCTCACTGTTCTCAGCGATATTCATTACAAGACTAGTATTCTACTGGAGACTTAGTAAGAAAGAGTCAGTGTCATTTGATAATAAAATTACCAGAGGTGCATTCAAAAATACAGCTATCGATTTTATTGGAAAAAGAAAAGTCTTTTACACGATATCATCAATACTTATTCTTATTGGAATCGGTTCGCTTGTAACTAAAAAGTTAAACTATGGTGTTGATTTTAAGGGAGGTAGAACATTTGTTGTAAGATTTGATGCTGCAGCAATTGAAAATGAAGAGTTAAGAAGTTCTTTAGCGAATTATTTTGTTAATGAAGACGGATTAAAAATGTTCCCAGAAGTGAAAACATTTGGTGACGAAAATCAAGTTAAAATTACGACTAAATACTTAATAGAAAGTACAGAATTAACTGCTGATGACTTAGTATTAACTCAGTTGGATGCCGGATTAGCACAGTTTGGTTCTTATGAAGTGATGAGTTCACAAAAAGTTGGTCCAACTATCGCTGATGATATTAAAGTGTCGGCATTATGGTCAATCATCTTTTCTTTATTCATTATATTCTTATACATCTTACTAAGATTTAGAAAATGGCAATTTAGTTTGGGTGCTGTTGCAGCCGTATTCCATGATGTATTGATTGTATTGTCAATATTTTCTATTTTTTATGGAATATTACCATTCTCACTTGAAATTGATCAAGCATTTATCGCTGCTCTTTTAACAATTATTGGTTATTCTCTTAACGATACAGTGGTTGTATTCGACCGTATTCGTGAGCATATGGCACTTTACAAGAAGAAAGAGTTTAATTCTCTTGTGAACAACGCACTTAACAGTACGTTAAGTAGAACAGTTAACACATCATTAACTACATTCTTTGTTCTATTGGTTATCTTCCTGTTTGGTGGAGAAGTAATTAGAGGATTTATGTTTGCCCTAATGGTAGGTGTTGTAGTAGGAACATATTCCTCGCTATTTGTTGCATCACCAATTATGCTAGATACAATAAAGAAATCTATTGCTGAAAAGAAATAGATTTCCTAACCATATTATAAATTTAAATGCCTCTTTTTGAGGCATTTTTATTATGAACCCTTAACTTTGTAGGAGAATTATTCAAACTCAAATCGATTATGTTGAATGTGATTTTATTTATTGGAGGGCCTGAGATAGTTATAATAATGCTTGTAGTAGTAATGTTATTTGGTTCAAAGAAGATTCCTGAGCTTGCTCGTGGGTTAGGTAAAGGGCTTAGAGAACTAAAAGATGCTTCTGATGATATAAAGCGAGAAATCCGTTCAACAGCAACTTCTGTAAAAGAAGAGGTTCAGAAAGTAGAAAAAGACTTAAAAAAATAGATTAAAAAAACCCAACATCAATGATGCCGGTTTTAATTTTAATCAATTAAATTTTAGATTGCTCCTCTAACAGTCTTAACAATTCTTGCTGCAATTTTATAAGGATCACCGTTAGATGCAGGACGTCTGTCCTCTAGCCAACCTTTCCATCCATTTTCAACTGTCATAATAGGAATTCTAATAGAAGCGCCTCTATCAGAAACACCATAACTGAAGACGTTAATTGAAGCTGTTTCATGAAGGCCTGTTAAACGTTGGTCGTTGTGCGCACCATAAACGTTAATGTGTTCATCAGTAACTGGTCTGAAAGCTTCACAAATTTTTTCATATACCTCTTGTGAACCACATGTTCTTAAAGTAGTATTTGAGAAGTTAGCGTGCATACCCGAGCCGTTCCAGTCACCTTTGACAGGTTTTGGGTGATACTCAATGTAATAACCGTAACTTTCAGTAAGTCTATCTAAAAGATATCTAGCGATCCATATTTCATCACCAGCTTTTTTAGCACCTTTTGCAAAAAGTTGGAATTCCCATTGACCACTAGCAACCTCTTGGTTAATGCCTTCGAAGTTCAATCCAGCTTCAATACACAAATCAGCATGTTCTTCTACAAATTCCCTTCCATGAGTGTTTCTTCCCCCGACAGAACAATAATATAATCCTTGTGGACCAGGATATCCGCCTAATGGGAAGCCTAAAGGAAGTTGAGTGTTTTTGTCCATGATAAAGTATTCTTGCTCGAAACCAAACCAAAAATCATTATCATCGTCGTCTATAGTAGCTCTTCCGTTTGATTCGTGAGCAGTCCCATCAGCATTTAATACCTCAGTCATAACTAAGTAACCGTTAATTCTGCTTGGATCTGGATAAATTGCGACAGGCTTTAACAGACAGTCTGATGACCCGCCAGATGCTTGTTGAGTGGAACTACCATCAAAAGACCAAGTAGGACAATCTTCTAATTTACCACTGAAGTCGTTTAAAACTTTAGTCTTACTTCTCATGTTTTGTGTTGGTACATGACCATCTAGCCAAATGTACTCAAGTTTGCTTTTTTTCATTTTATTTTGGATGCTAATTTTTTTAATGTGTATTTAATACACAAAACTACCTTATTTTATAATTATTTCAATGGGCAATTTCTAAAATTATTAACAACTTTTTAATAGATATTTACTTGTGTCTTTTTCAAAAGAAATAAATCCTTATTTTAGCAAAAATTCTAAGTACATAAAATGAAACATTTACTTTCACTTACGGCGCTATTAATTTTTTTATCGTCAACCACTTTAGTTTCTCAAAACTCGTCTAAGAAAGTCAAAATCTCAAAGGCAGATAAGGCTTTTATGATGCAAAACTATCATGAGGCTGAAAAACTTTACAAAGAAGATTATACAAAAGAAAAAAATAGAGCAAAGAAGGCCGAATTGATTTTCTTGCAAGCAGAATGTGCACGAAATATTGGTACACCCATATACTTGAAAAAGGCATCTGCAATGTATAAAAGAGCTATAAAGGCAAAATATCCTCATGCCGAAGTATATTTAAGATATGCTCAAGTATTGCAAAAACAAAAGAAATTTTCAGAAGCTGTTGTTCAATTTGAAAAGTATAAAGAGCTAAAGTCTAATGACGATAGAGCTGATAAAGGCATTGCGTCTTGTATGTTTGCCCTTGATGCCTTGCAAAACCCAACGCGTTATGTACTTACTTCATTTCCACACAACACCAATCAAGAGGAGTATTCTCCTTGTTATGCAAGTAAAGATTACGATGAATTATTCTTCACCTCTTCAAGAGATGGTTCTTTAGGAAAAGCTACTGACGGCTTTACAGGAAACTCTTACACGGATATTTATTGGTCCAAGTTTGATAAAAAGAAAAACAGATGGTCAAAGCCTACACCATTTGAAGAGCCTATGAATACATCAAACCACGAAGCAACACCAACAATGAATGCTAGAGGTAACGAATTGTACTTCACAAGATGTATTGAAAATTCAAAAGTTAAGCCTATACCTACTTGTGAAATCTATTTCTCAAGAAAAAAAGGTAAGAGCTGGATTTCTCCAGTATTATTGCCACTGCCATATGATAGTGTTAGTAGTTTTGCTCACCCTTCACTTAGAGGAGATGGAAAAGTATTGTATTTCTCATCTGATATGAAAGGTGGATTTGGAGGGAAAGATATCTGGTATATCAAAAAAATTAAAAGAGATGAATGGAGTGAGCCTATCAATATGGGTGACAAAATAAACACAAGTGGAAATGAATTATTTCCTTTCATTCACAACTATGGTTCATTATACTTTTCTTCAGACGGTCTTGTTGGAATGGGTGGTATGGATATCTTCAAAGCAGAGTTTGACAGTGAAAATAATCTTCGTTCGGTATCCAATATGAATAGTCCAATCAATTCATCTAACGATGACTTCGGTATAATTTTTGAAGATGAAGATGAAAAAGGATATTTATCATCAAATAGACTTGGAAGTAAAGGGGATGATATTTACCAATTCCACTTACCAAAACTTAACTTAACTATCTCTGGAGTTATCACCGATGTTAAATCTAGTCAGGTCGTTAGTGGAGCAAAAGTAGAAATAGTTGGAAGCGATGGAAGTAAATCTGAAACTGTAACGGATAACTCTGGTAGATACCTTTTTGGTAAAGACTTTGTTAAGGAAAATGTATCCTATAACATAACTGTTTCTAAAGAAGGTTATCTTTCTAATAATTTCTCAGAGACTACAATTGGTGTAAAGGAATCTGTTAATCTAATTCAAGACATCATTCTTGAAGCTACTCAAGATGAGATAGTTTTACCAAGAATTGAGTACGATTATAATAGTGCTAAACTTAGAAAGGAGTCTAAAGATGCTTTAGATGCTTTGATATTAGTTCTTAAGAAAAATCCAAATGTTGTTATCCAACTTCGATCACATACAGATAGTAGAGCAGGTGACGATTTTAACCTTGAATTATCTCAAAGACGTGCACAAATTTGTGTTGATTATATGGTTGATAAAGGTATAAAGCCAAAAAGATTGGTAGCTAAGGGAATGGGTGAAACAGATCCTTTTGTGATGGATGTTAAAGACGGAAAATTGAAAATAGGAGCAGTTTTATCTGTTGACTTTATTGAGAATAAACTCAAGAGAAATAAGGATAAAGAAAAAGCTCATCAATATAATAGAAGAACAGATTTCTTAGTGGTATCAAATGCTTTTTATGATGTTGAAAAGGATGAAATACTAGTAAAGAAGAAGTAAATAATTTAAATAAATTTGAAAGCGTCTCGATTTTTCGAGATGCTTTTTTTTACCAATATGTCAAGTAATAGATACAATCTTAGAGGAGTTTCAGCAGACAAAGAAGACGTTCACAGTGCTATAAAAAATGTAGATAAAGGTCTTTTTCCTCAAGCATTTTGTAAAATTGTTCCAGACTACTTGTCAAACGATGATGATTATTGTGTAGTAATGCACGCAGATGGTGCCGGTACAAAATCGTCATTAGCTTACATGTATTGGAAAGAAACTGGAGATATTTCTGTTTGGAAAGGAATAGCTCAAGACGCACTAGTAATGAATTTAGATGACTTATTATGTGTGGGTGCAACTGACAACATTTTACTTTCATCAACGATTGGGAGAAATAAAAACCTTATTTCTGGAGAAGTTATTTCAGCCATTATCAACGGTACTGAGGAGCTGCTTTCAGATTTAAGAAGTCAAGGTGTAGATATAAAATCTACGGGTGGAGAAACTGCCGATGTTGGTGATTTAGTCAGAACAATTATAGTAGATTCTACCGTTATTGCTAGATTAAAAAGAGAAGATGTTATTTCAAATCATAATATTCAAGAAGGCGATGTTATAGTTGGACTTTCATCCTACGGACAAGCAAGCTATGAGTCAGAGTATAATGGTGGAATGGGAAGTAATGGTTTAACCTCTGCTCGACACGATGTTTTTTCAAAATATTTAGCGAATAAATACCCAGAAAGTTTTGACCCATCAGTTCCAGAAGACTTAATTTATTCAGGAACAAAAAACCTAACAGATATTCATGTTGATTTAACTGTTGATATCGGCAAATTAGTGCTTTCGCCAACACGAACCTATGCTCCAGTTATCAAGAAGATTCTTGATGGCTATAGAAATGATATTCATGGTATGGTACATTGTAGTGGAGGCGCACAGACTAAAGTTTTACACTTTGTAGATGATGTTCATGTGATAAAAGACAACCTTTTTGATATTCCTCCCTTATTTGAGTTAATACAAAAACAATCCAATACTGATTGGAAAGAAATGTATAAGGTCTTTAATATGGGGCATCGAATGGAATTATATGTTCCTCAAGAAATAGCGGACAATATCATTGCAATATCTAAGCAGTTTAATGTTGATGCCAAGGTAGTTGGAAGAGTGGAGGCTAATGAAGGTAAAAAACTGACGATTAAAAGTCAATATGGAGAATTTGTTTATTAATTATGTTAGATAAGCTAGAAGCAATAAAAGTAAGATTTGATGAAGTGTCACAACTAATTGTTGACCCTAATATCATTTCTGATATGAAGCAGTATATTCGATTAAACAAAGAATATAAAGACTTGCAGCCAATCATTGAGGCCTACAAAAATTATAAAAACCTTTTATCGAATCTCGATAATGCGAAAGAGATGCTCAAAGATGATGAGATGAAAGAAATGGCTCGAATGGAACTTGACGAACTAACTCCCTTGAAAAATACCATGGAAGAAGACATCAAGTTATTATTGATTCCTAAAGACCCAGCCGATTCCAAAAATGCTGTGGTGGAAATACGTGCTGGAGCAGGTGGAGATGAAGCTAGTATTTTTACAGGAGACCTTTACAGAATGTATACAAATTATGCAGGTTCAAAAGGTTGGAAAACTGAGCATGTAGATGTTGCTGAAGGAACATCAGGTGGTTACAAGGAAATAATATTTAATGTAAAGGGAGAAGATGTTTATGGTATGCTCAAATTTGAGTCCGGTGTTCACCGTGTTCAAAGAGTCCCTCAAACTGAAACTCAAGGACGTGTTCATACATCTGCAGCTTCTGTAGTTGTTATGCCTGAAGCAGAAGAATTTGATGTTGAAATAAAAGATAGTGACATCAGAAAAGACACCTACTGTTCTTCCGGTCCAGGTGGTCAGTCGGTTAATACCACCTATTCTGCAGTAAGACTTACGCATATTCCAACAGGAGTTGTAGCCCAATGTCAAGACCAAAAATCTCAACATAAAAACTATGACAAAGCCCTGAAAGTTCTTCGTTCAAGGATTTACGAAATAGAAATGCAAAAGCGACTGGAAGAGCTTTCTGGTAAAAGAAAATCAATGGTTGTAACTGGCGACCGATCTGCAAAAATCAGAACATATAATTACCCTCAAGGAAGAGTAACTGATCATAGAATTGGTCTGACACAGTATAACCTTTCAAATGTTATTGATGGTGATATTGAAAAGTTCATCGAAGAGCTTAAATTAGCAGAAAATGCTGAAAGACTAAAAGAAGGTACAACCAAAACAGACTAAAAATGACAGCAAACGACCTATTTGAGCAAATAAAAGCAAAAGAATCATTCTTGTGTATTGGCTTAGATACTGATTTGCAAAAAATACCTTCACATTTACTAGATTTAGAAGACCCTGTTTTTGAATTCAACAAGCAAATTATTGATGCTACTTCAGATTTATGTGTAGCCTATAAACCCAATATTGCCTTCTATGAAAGTATGGGTGAAAAGGGATGGGAAAGCCTTAAGAAAACGATAGACTATATTCCTAAAGATATTTTTACGATAGCAGATGCTAAGCGTGGAGATATTGGTAATACCTCTAAGATGTATGCCAAAACATTTTTTGAAACCTATAATTTTGATTCAGTAACTGTTGCACCATACATGGGTTCTGATTCGGTTACTCCATTTCTAGAATTTAAAGATAAATGGGCAATAATACTAGCCTTAACATCAAATAGTGGAGGATTGGATTTTCAAATAACTAAAGATGAAAATGGAGAAATGCTTTATCAGAAAGTATTGAAAACATCAAAAAGTTATGGCGAAAACATCATGTATGTGGTAGGAGCTACTAGAGCAGAATCTTTGAAAGAAATTAGAGAGATTGTCCCAAACCATTTTCTATTAGTTCCTGGTATAGGAGCTCAAGGTGGTAGTCTAAATGATGTTGCTAAATACGGAATGAATAACCAATGTGGATTGCTCGTAAATTCTTCAAGAGGGATTATTTATGCTGATTCAACGAAAGTCTTTGCAATAAAAGCAAGAGAGCAAGCGTTGGATTTGCAGCAAAAGATGAAGGCCTTACTGTCTTCGTTATTATAAACTCAATATTATACTTTGAAATCTTCGATTCTTTCTTTTATAGATTTATCCATATTTCATTGTTTATACAAAAATATACTATACTTTAATATTGTGCTATATTTTATATAGTGAATATTTTATAATTTTGCCTAATTGTTAATTATCTACACAAAGAAATAATGAAAAGATACTCTCTTTTGGTAGTCTTAAGCCTGCTATGTTTGAATGTGTTCTCACAAAAAAAATACACCATCAGTGGTTATGTAAATGATAAAGAAACTGGCGAGAGCTTAATTGGTGTAAATGTAATTTGGAAAGAAAAATTTCAAGGAACAACCTCAAATACATATGGCTTTTTTAGTTTAACCCTACCTGAGGGAGAAGTAAATATTGATTTCTCATATATTGGGTATGAGCTCACTTCAAAAACTATTAATCTTAACAAGGATATAAGATTAAATATCGATTTAACTTCTTCATCTACTAATATTCAAGAAGTTACCATTGTTGGAGAAGAAACGGTTGTTGAACGAACTCAATCTAGTATAGTAGAAGTCCCAGTAGAGCAAATTAAAAATATACCAGCACTACTAGGAGAAGTAGATGTTTTAAAAGCCATTCAATTACTGCCTGGTGTTCAGTCTGGAGGAGAAGGGACTAGTGGATTTTACGTTAGAGGTGGCGGCCCAGATCAAAACTTAATTCTTTTAGATGGTGTGCCAGTATATAATGCATCTCACTTATTTGGTTTCTTCTCAGTATTTAATGCTGATGCAATTAAAAATGTACGCCTAACTAAGGGTGGGTTTCCATCCCGTTTTGGTGGACGCCTATCCTCTGTTCTAGAAATAGACATGAAAGAAGGAAACATGAAAAAAATAGAAGGGGAAGGAAGTGTCGGAATAATATCTTCAAAACTTACTCTACAAGGACCAATTGTAAAAGACAAAACCTCATTCATTATTTCAGGAAGACGAACCTATATTGATATTTTAGCTCAACCCTTTATTAGAGCGTCAAATGATGGAAATCCTGCCGGATATTTTTTCTATGACTTGAATGCAAAGCTTAATCATAAGATTTCTGAAAAAGACAGATTGTATTTGAGTGCCTATTCTGGTAAAGATCGTTTTTACCTTTCTGAAAAATACAGTTCGGATGATGAAAAGTTAAGCTCTCAAGAAAGTGGTTTGGAGTATATGAATAAAAGTGATTTCGGATTGGAGTGGGGTAATTTAACGTCTTCATTAAGATGGAATCATCTCTTTAGCAATAAACTTTTTAGTAATACAACAGCAACATTTAGTAAATATAAATTCCAGACGGATGTAGTTGATTATTCAGAACAATCCTATCTAAATACACTAAGTGCAGACTCTTTACAATTTGCGTACTATTCAGGAATAAAAGACATAGGTGCTAAAATAGATTTTGATTATCTGCCAAATCCTAATCACTACGTGAAGTTTGGTTTAAATTATACTTATCATCATTTTTCACCTGGTGCTATAGATTATTTTGAAAGTAATTATAACAGAGATTCTCTTCAAGATGTAAGCTATTCTGTTACTGATACCACTTTTAACTTTTCAAGAGAGCTATTTAGTCACGACAGTTATATCTTTATTGAGGATGATATAAAAGTTAATGATCAATTAAAAGTAAACTTAGGGTTACACTTTGCTAATTTTTACACAGAAGGAAAGTCGTATTTTGATTTACAACCTCGAGTATCATCTAGGTATATACTTAGCAAAGATTGGTCCGTTAAAGCTTCTTATGCTCAAATGCAACAACACATTCATTTATTAAGTAACACAAGTGTTGGTCTACCAATAGATATATGGGTGCCAAGTACAGATTCTGTTCCACCACAGCGTTCAAGACAGCTAGCAATGTCGTTGAATCATTCGCTTAAAAATGGACTTTTTGAAGTAAGTGTAGAAGGTTATTACAAAACCATGTCAGATTTAATGACATTAAAACCAGGGTCTCAAATTATTGGTTTTCAAGATTGGCAAGAAAAGGTTGAAACAGCTGGAAAGGGAAAAGCCTATGGCTTAGAGTTGTTTGTTCAAAAGAAAAAAGGGAAAACAACCGGATGGGTTGGTTACACTTTGGCCTTCAGTGAAAGAAAATTTGATAATATAAACTTTGGTAATTGGTACCCTTACAAGTATGACAGGCGTCATGATATATCAATAGTTATGTCGCATAAATTTAACGAGAATTTTGATATTGGTGCCACTTGGGTATTTGGTACAGGAAATAACATCACTTTAATCACCGCTAGGTATCCAGAAATTAACATGGGAGGCTCAGTTAATGGAATTGAATATTCAGAAGTGAGCGAAGTTGATTACTACCCCTCTAGAAACAATTACAGAATGGCATCATATCATCGACTAGATTTAGGATTAAATTTCAATAAAAAGAAAAAGTGGGGAGAACGAACGTGGTCAATTGGGGCGTACAATGTATATAATAGAAAAAACCCATTTTTTATTAGAATTGATAATGAGCCTAGCTTAGTTAATAATACAGTGATAAATAATAGAGTAGCAAAACAAGTAAGCCTGTTTCCTATAATTCCATCAATCACTTATAAATTTAAATTTTAGAATATGAGATATTTAACTAGTATAATTTCTTTAGTCTTACTTTTAAGTTCTTGTGAAGACATGCAAACAGTTATTGATTTGGAACTTCCTCCACATCAATCCAAATTAGTTGTGAACTCTTCTAATAAAGTGGATGATAAATTTACAGTGTATGTATCTCACTCTCTAGACCCTTTAAGCAACGAGGATTTTGAGTTTCATTCTGACGCAACAGTACTATTATTTGAAAATCAAATAGCCATTGATACGCTAACTTTTATTGACTCTTCAAAATTTTATAAAAGTAATGTTAGGGCGGAATTTGAAAAATCATATAGTATTAGTGTAAATCATCCTGATTATCCATTGCTGAATTCAAAAAGTTTGAATGCGCCAACTGTAACAGAAATAGAGACGGTAAATCATACAACAACTAGTACAAGCGGGAACGTTACAAGTTTTATCGAAATCGACTTTGATGATAATATTTCAGAGGAAAATTTTTACCTACTTAAATTAGTATCATATACCCACTATCTTAATGAAAATGATGATCCTCAAGTTGTAAGCACACCAATTTATTTTGAATCATCCGACCCTTCACTAACAAATGGGTCAAATGGTTTTGACGAAGAATATGGCCGAAAGGTTATGTTTAATGATCAGTTATTTAATGGACAAACTAAGCGTATTGAATTAAGTTATGAAAATTATTATTTTGAAGAAGATTTAGAATTTGGTGCAGAGGCAGAATCAAAAATTGATTCAATAGAAATTAATTTATCAACTTTAGATTACGATTATTATACTTACCATACAAGTCGGAGACTACAAAACAATACAAGTGGTGGAGCTATATTCGGTTCAGAGCCTGTTAATGTATACAATAGTTTTACCAACGATGATGGTTCAGAAGATGGCTATGGTCTTTTTTCGATTATTTCAAAAGATACTTTTATGCTCAGGATAGACTAACTATTTTTTCAAGCTATGAACGAAAATATTCTCCATTATATATGGCAATTCTGCTGCTCAGTCTCAAGCTCTTTTACAATTAAAAAGAAAATATTGCGAAAGCAAAAAATGTTTAAATTGCAATATCGGTAACCAATTACTCAAAGGATAATGTATCAGCTCAATAATTTTTTTGAAAAACAATTTTTTGGAGTAAGTGCATGGTGGGCAAGCAAATTAGGTTTAAGACCTTCTTTTGTAAGACTGTTTTTTATTTACCTTTCTTTTGTGAATTTTGGAATTCCATTAGTCTATTTGACAATGGTTTTTATCCTACGAGTAAGGAACCATTTTAAGTACCGAAAAAGACCAAGTGTATTTGACCTTTAAAATATGAAATTAGGTGTTTACGTTTTTTCAAAAATATATTCAGCCATACTTTTTATAGTTATTGTTGTCGCTGTGGGGATACTCGGCTTTATGTATATTGAAGGTTATACTATTAGTGAAGCAATTTACATGACAGTTATTACCTTATCAACTGTTGGCTTTCAAGAAGTACGTGAATTAAGTCCTTTAGGTAGACTGTTCACGACATTTTTAATAATCACAAGTTTTGGTACATTTGCTTATGCTGTATCTGTACTAACCACTTATATAGTTAGTGGAGAATTTAATCAGTATTTTAAGGACTATAAAGTGAAAAAAGATTTAAAGCAAATTGAAAATCATGTTGTCGTTTGTGGCTATGGGAGAAATGGTTCGCAAGCAGTAAAAAAATTATTTGCACATGAACAAGAGTTTGTAGTTATTGATAACAAGCCTGAGCGTATTGAAAAAATCAGAGACTCAAAAAATATTTTATTTGTAGACGGAGATGCTACTTTAGACGAAACCTTAGAAAAGGCAGGGATTTCAAGAGCAAAGGCATTAATTACATGTCTATCATCCGATGCAGATAATTTATATGTTGTTCTTTCGGCACGACAAAAAAACAAAGATTTA
>PKDP01000028.1 GCA_002862585.1 Flavobacteriales bacterium
ACGCGGTAAAATTGGAGCTTGGGTTGGCATTGTTTAAAATAGCTTGTATTTCTCCTGAGTTAGGAATATTACAATCTAATGGGGTAACATTAAGAGTAATAGTTGGTTGTGTAACCTCAAAGTATTCATTGAGTTGACAGCCATTTGCATCTGTAATAGTTACTGAATAATTCCCAGCAAGCAGCTGAGTAGCGGTGTTTTGAGTAGAGCCATTGGACCACAAAAACGTATAATTTGGGCTTCCTCCTGAAGGATTGGCTAATGCCGAACCGTTAACATCTCCAGAACACCCAAGATTAACAATACTTAAGTTGGATATTATTGTAGCGGGTTGAGGAACAAAAACGTTTGTAATATCAGAAACACATCCGTTGGCATCCGTTACAGTGACTCCATAATTATTTTCGGCAAGCCCTGAAACAGTATATGGCGCTTGATTATTGGATTGGTAAACGGCATCTACAAAATAAGAATAATTGCCTGCTCCACCTGCTCCCTCAATGGTTACTTCTCCATCCGCCAGACCAAAGCAGCTTACCGAATCAATGCTAATAGAAGCTATAAGAAGCTGTGCTGGAGGTATAACCTCAAAATTTAAGGTGTTAGAGCTACAGCCGTTGGCATCAAACAGTGAAAAAGATTGTGTTCCCGCTGAAAAACCCGATACCTGATTGTTAGCCGGTAAGTTAATCAACACTGGATTTGGAGGCAATGAATAACTGTATGCGCCTGTTCCGCCATTTGCTTGTATCTCAATGGTAGCATCTGATGATAATGGGCAGCTTAATTGCGAATCATTATAATCAGAGACTATTGTCACTGAATTTAAGGATAGTGCGTCAGGCTCATTTAGGGTAAAATTATCTTGAGATGAACAACCGTTGGCGTCCTCTACATAAACATTTATTATGGAGGCCAATAAGTTTGTAAAAACTGGTGAACCTTGAGCTGTTACACCATTATCTAAAGAATATGTGTAGCCTCCTGCACCGCCTACAGCTTGTATGGTAATTTCTCCATCCGAGAAACCATTACAGCTAATTGGAGAGCTCACAATTACAGGATCTTGAAATAAGGGTTGTGGGGACTGGAGATTAATTACCTCTGCAGAAGACAAACATAAATTGGTGTCTCTAGCAATAAGTGTATAATTCCCTGCAGGCAAGCCATAAACACTATCCCCTTCTGCGGCTGAATATGGGAAGGTCAATCCGCCATCTATACTGAAATCGTAAGATGGTGTGCCGCCTGTAGCGATAAAACTAACTGCTCCGTTAGTAGAGTCTGCACAACTGACATCATAACCAGAATAATCAAGTAAGGATGATAAAGTTAAATTTACTGGTGTTGGATTTATTACCAGTGTGTTGAGAGACAAACTACAATCGTTTGCGTCTGTCACTGATATTGACGGTGATCCAGCACAAATATTATTAGCAATGTTAGTATTGCCATAATCCACTCCGTCAACCTCATAATTGTAAGGGGCCGTTCCTCCTGTATTAATTATGGTTAAAACAGCATCACATACATCTGTACAGCTTACTTCAGTTGTAATTTCTACATTGTCTATAACTATAGGCAAAGGATCTGAAAGAGCTAACTGAACAGTATCGGAAAAGCACCCTAGGTTGTTGATTGCATAAAAGGAGTGGGTATCAGCATTTAGGCCTAGTACAGTATTTGTTGAGGGAGCTGATACTGGATTTGTATCACTAAAATATTCATAAGAAAATGATTCTCCTTCTCCTCCAATAGCGACTAAGCTCACTTCACCATCTGAAACACCCGAACAACTTATAACTTCACCGTTGTAATCGGACGTTATTTGGGCATCAATTGTTATTGCTGAAGCAGGGTTGATGGTTACATCAAATTGCTCGTAAGCATAGCTAGGCGCCAAAACTGGATCTCTTGCAAATACTGAATAATTACCTGGAGTTAAGTTTTGATATAAAACATCGGTAGTCCATGGTCCGGCTAAGCCGTTAATAGAGTACTCAACATCTGGACTAGCCAAAGACGCAGGAGTAATTATTATTTGACCATCATTAGTGTTACTACACGTTGTGTTTATTGCTTCAACTGAATCAATATAGGCAGATATAACAAGTGAATAATCTTCTGTTTCACCATGAAAGTAG
The DNA here is from genome assembly GCA_002862585.1 of Flavobacteriales bacterium. Lineage (GTDB taxonomy): Bacteria > Bacteroidota > Bacteroidia > Flavobacteriales > UBA7312. The sequence continues at coordinate 2,145 of PKDP01000028.1, forward strand.
CCAAATGTTGACCAGTCTATAAAATCAAAATCCCAAAGTGTACCCGTTCCGTCAGCACCATCAACTCTAGCATATACTACTCTCATTACTATTTCACCTTCGACGGCGTCACTAGGGATAGTTACTGAACCGCTAAATATAGGGTACATTGAGCTTGATTGGGTAGAAGTAAATACAAGTTCACCAGCATCTGAAAAATCGTCGTTTCCATTAAAATCTATGTAAACTCTGGCGGCTCTAGTACCGGAAACTTCAACCGAATCACATGTCCCGCCCTCAATTTCAAATTGATATGTAGAATCTCTAGAGATACTCATCGTGTACACGAATCCCGCGGTATTACCGTCGCCAATGGTAGCATTTCCAACCACATAATTACTATACACCGCACAAGGATTGCTATAATTGCCTACTGGAGGGCTCATAATATCATCTGCCCCAAAAGGTAGTGTGCCAAAATAAAATTTTGAGACTAATTCATCTGGATAATAGCTCGCTCCCTGAGAAAACACCAGGGAATGATTAAGAAGTGCACAAGCAAAAAACACAAGGAACTTGTTCATAAAAGGTGTTAGTTGAGGTTAGGTCAGCTTTCAAAATTAACGATTAATTCCTACTTTGTTGACAATTAAGCAAAAAAAAACCGTAAGACATTTACGGTTTTAAAGAGGTTTCGAGCGGATTCGAACCGCTGTAGATGGTGTTGCAGACCACTGCCTAGCCACTCGGCCACGAAACCAAAATTGGGTAGCAAATCTAATGTTTTTTTTATAATTTACACATTAAAGAATTTCTCTTTGACCAAAACATTCGCTACATCACCATTAATCGGCGGATTTATCTTGGCCACCGAAACCTCAACAGTATCAACCATTTTATGGTTTGCGACTATGGAATCAATGATTCTTTTTACAACATGTTCTAGCAAATTGCTTGGAATGGACATTTCACTCTTAACAATACTATTTATAGAAACGTAATCAACAGTGTCATTAAGTTTGTCCGAAATGGAAGAGGCTTCTAAGTCTGCTTCAACAGTAACATTAACTTCATAGTCTGAGCCTATTTTTCGTTCCTCATCCAAACAGCCGTGATATGCATACACTTTTATCCCGTTTACTGAAATTATCCCCATATCTATGACAACTTTTGAATGGCTGTTTCAATTCTTTCAACAACTTCGTCTTTACCTAACAACTCTGAAATCTTAAACATTGAGGGGCCCATGCCTTTTCCAGTTACTGCTAGTCTAAAAGTGGGCAACACCATTCCTAAGCCCCACTCATTTTCTTCAAGTAAAGATTTGAACTCTTTTTCAACGTTTTCGGCAGAAAAGTCGGACATCCCACCGAACAACTCCGTTACTTTTTTGAGTATATCAGGTGTATGCTCCTTCCATTTTTTTCGATGCGTTTTTTCATCGTATTCAGTAGGAGAGTCAAAAAATAATTGACTGCTCTCCCATATATCTTCAACGAAAGTCGCTCGTTCTTTCATTAACTCACAAACTTTTGCTAAAAACACACCATCTGCATCTTTAGATTTTGGAATTTTGGAATGTATTAATTCAGCCAATTCGTCACCGCTTTTACTCCTTAAATACTGTTGATTAAACCATTTGGTCTTATCAAAATCAAATTTTGCTCCTGCTTTTCCAACTCTTTGTAACGAAAAAGATTCAACAAGCTCATCCATTGAAAATATTTCTTGAGCGGTTCCTGGATTCCAACCTAAAAAGGCTAACATATTTGTAAAGGCTTCTGGAAAATAGCCCTCTTCCCTATATCCTGAGGATACTTCATTGGTCTCTGGATTAGTCCATTCTGTTGGGAAAACAGGAAAACCTAATCTGTCTCCATCCCTTTTGCTAAGCTTTCCATTGCCGTCAGGCTTTAAAATCAAAGGAAGGTGGGCAAATGCTGGACATTCCCAGTCAAAAAATCGATATAATAAAACGTGCAAAGGTGCCGATGGTAACCACTCTTCTCCACGAATAACATGGGATATTTTCATCAAATGATCATCTACCACATTCGCCAAATGATAGGTTGGCATTCCATCCGACTTAAACAGAACTTTGTCATCAAGATTGTTTGTATTTACAACTACCCAACCGCGTATAGTGTCGTTTATTTTTACCTCTTCATTTCTAGGCATTTTAATACGAATGACATATGAATCACCCCTATCTAACCTTTGTTTCACCTCATCTGCTGAAAGAGAAATTGAATTTTGCATGCTATCTCTAACTACCGAATTATACTGTGGAGATGGTACACCAGCATTTTTCATACGCTGACGCATTTCGTCAAGTTCTTCAGCGGTATCAAATGCGTAATAAGCATGGCCTTTCTCTAATAAAATATCGGCGTATTGCCTGTACATTGGTTTTCTGTCAGACTGTTTGTAAGGCCCTAAATCACCGCCATGGCCCAAGCCTTCGTCTATGTTTATCTTACACCACGACAAGGCGTCTAAAATATATTGTTCCGCTCCTGGAACAAGGCGTGTTTGGTCAGTGTCCTCTAGTCTCAACAAGAAATCTCCATTGTGTTTTTTTGCAAAAAGGTAGTTGTAGAGGGCTGTTCTAACACCCCCCATATGTAATGGTCCCGTCGGACTTGGGGCAAATCTTACTCTTACTTTATCCATCAACGTCATTTAATTAAGCCAACAAAGATACGTTTTCTTCTATATTGACTGTTTTGTGATGGTGCTAAATATCTTACCTTTGTAGTATGAGTGGTCGTAGCGAATTGTTTGAAAAACTTGAGGAGTTTATTAGTAAGTATTATAAAAACCTTCTTCTTAAAGGTGTAATATATTTCTTCTCCGTTTTTTTAGCCTTCTTTATTCTGTTTTCTGTTGGTGAGCACTTCGGTCAGTTCAACACTACGGTAAGAACAATTTTATTCTGGGCATTTAGTGTTTTCAATGTATTCGTTTTTTGGAAGTGGGTTGCGACGCCTTTAATAGGTCTTTACAGAATTGGGCAATCTCTAAATTATATAGAGGCTGCTAAAATAATTGGCGAACACTTCTCTAGCGTAGAAGATAAGCTCGTGAATTTACTTCAGCTTCAAGAGTTGTCAGAAGTTGATAATTCTCTTATTGAGGCTAGTGTACAACAAAAAATAAATCAACTTAAACCAATTCCATTCACAAAAGCCATTGATTTAAGAGCTAACAAAGTATATTTAAAATATGCCATAGCGCCAGTAGCAATACTGATTGTTTTGTTCCTTTCAGGAAACAAAAAAATGGTTTTAGAAAGCTCTTCCAGAATCATTTCATACAATACTGAATATTTACCTCTTGCACCTTTTGATTTTATTATAGACAACTCTTCACTACAGGTTATAAAGGGTGATGATTTTCAACTTTATATGCATTATGAAGGCTCTGAAATTCCTAAAACAAGCCAGATAATGCTTGATGGAAATGTTTTTGACATGAAGAAAGATGCAAAAGGTGGCTTTTCTTACCTGTTTAAAAACCCTCAAAACACTACTGATTTTAGGTTTTCGTCAAATGGTTTTTCGTCGCCCTCAAAAACGCTTGCTGTAGTGCCAAGACCTTTTGTGGTGCGTTTCACCACCGAACTCGTCTTTCCTAAATACATAAAAAAGAAAAACGAAACTCTAGGTAATACCGGCAACCTCACTATACCAGAAGGAACAAAAGTCAAGTGGCTGTTTTACACGGAAAACTCAGAGGAGGTCTATCTTCAGTTCGAAGAAAGCAAAACCTGTGAACGAACATCCGAAAACACATTTAGCTTTCAAAAACGCTTTACAGAAAATAAATCTTACAGCCTGTTCACGAAGAACAACTTTATAAAAGGAGATAGCATCGCCTATCAAATTGCTATTATTTCAGATAAATACCCAAGTATATCTGTAGAAACAACTTTAGATAGTATCACCAAAATGCAACATTTTTTTGATGGTATTGTTCAGGACGACTACGGCATACAAAAGCTCACTTTTAATTATCAAATGATAGAAGGAGATAGCAGTAAATGGAAGCAAGAAGATATTCCTGTAAACCCATCAAATAGTGAAGAGCGGTTTTTTGTTAATTACAACTTTTCTGACCTAGGGCTAGATTATGGTCAAGGTATGAGCTATTATTTTGAAGTGTGGGATAATGACGGCATTAATGGGAGTAAATCCACAAAATCAACTGTAGCTACTTTCCAAGCAGCGAGCATTAAGGAATTAGAACAACAAACTGACAGTAAAAATAATCAGCTAAAAGATGACATCAATGAATCAAAAAAATTGGCTGAAGAAATTCAAAAAGAACTGGAAGAGCTTCAAAAGCAATTGCTAAAAAACAAAGAGCTTAGCTGGGAAGACAAGCAAAAAACCAAAGCCTTACTTGAAAAACAAGATGAGTTAAAAAACAAAATAGATAAAATCCAAAAGCAACAAAAGAAAAATAGCCTTCAAGAAAAAGAATATAAAAGCCCAAAAGACGAGCTTCTTAAAAAGCAAGAAGAAATTCAACGTCTTTTTGAAAGCCTTATGGATGAAGAGATGAAAAACATGATGGAAGAGCTTAAGGACATGATGGAAGACATAAAAAAAGAAGACCTCCAAAAAGCGCTTGAGGAAATGCAAAAAAGTGACGAAGACATCGAAAAAGAATTAGACAGGACTTTAGAACTGTTTAAGCAAATGGAGGTTGAACAAAAGCTAGAAAAAAATATTGATGCCCTAAAAGAGCTTTCCGAAAAACAAAAAGAACTTTCAGATAAAAAAGACGATAAAGATGCTCTGAAACAAGAACAGGAAAAAATTCAAAAAGAATTTGAAGACATAAAAAAAGATTTAGAAAAGGCTAAAGAAATGAACGAAAAGCTGGAGTACAAACAAGAAATTCCAAACACAAAATCTGCAGAAGAGGAAATAAAGAATGAAATGCAGAAAAGTGTTGAGCAGCTTGAAAAAAACATGAAAAAACAAGCGGGAAAAAGTCAGAAAAGTGCTGCCCAGAAAATGGAAGAAATGAGTCAGTCCTTGCAATCCGCCATGCAATCTGCACAGCAAGAACAAGTAGCCGAAGACATGCAAACCCTAAGGCAAATTCTTGAAAACCTGATTGTTCTGTCTGTTGACCAAGAAGACATCCTTAAAACCATTCCTCAAATCAACATCAACAGCCCACTATATTTAGACTATTTGCAGCTACAAAAAAAGCTTCAGGCAGATGCGCAAATCATAGAAGATAGTCTTTTCGCACTAAGCAAGAGGCAACCTCAAATTGAATCTATAGTAAATAAAGAAATCAATACCATTGAATTGAGTACAGAAAAAGCTTTAGAGGAGATGGCCGAAAGACGTTCAGCAAAGGCTAGTGAAAGACAACAATTCGCTATGACCTCTGCCAACAACTTAGCGCTTATTCTCTCTGAAACGCTTAAGCAAATGCAAAAAGAGATGGCTAATATGGAAAGTAAGCCTAGTAGCAAAATGTGCAATAAGCCTAACTCCTCTGGAGGTGAAGGCATGAAGGAAATGAAGCAGATGCAAAAGCAAGTGAAAGAGCAGATGAAACAAATGCTTCAATCAAAAGACGGAAAGAACGGAAAAACAAATAAAGGATTAGCAAAACTCGCTGCTCAACAAGAAATGATTCGAAACCGAATGAGTGAGTTAAGAGATGAACTGGGCAATGATAAAAACGGTAAAAATAATCTCGATCAGCTCATCAAACAAATGGAGGAAAATGAAGTTGACATTATCAACGATAATATAACTTTGGAAAGCATCAAACGTCAAGAAACAATAATGAGTCGTTTACTAGACGCAGAAAAGGCCGAAAGAGAAAGAGATGAGGAGGAAACAAGAGAGTCAACAGAATGGATGAATAACTTATCGAAACGATTAGTGAATCCGTTTGAAGAATACCAAAAGGAGAAAGAAAAGCAAAAAGAATTACTTAGAACTATTCCGCCATCTTTCACTCCTTTTTACAAACAAAAAGTCAAAGATTATTTCAATGAAAGTGGACAGTAATATTTTCTTTCACTCAGAGTGTGATTTTGAAGCCGAACCCGTGTCTCATTTAGACTCGTGGATTAAAGAGACTATTGCTAATGAGCAAAAAACCTTAGGGGAGATAAATTACATTTTTTGCGACGATGACTACCTTTTAGAAAAAAATCAAACCTACTTAAATCACGATACATATACCGACATTATCACCTTTGACTACTCTGAAGAAAATAGTGTAAGCGGGGATATTTTTATAAGTATTGAACGACTAAAAGAAAATGCTCGTAAATTTGCAGTTCCTTTTGACACTGAACTTAGACGAGTTATGATTCATGGTGTGCTGCACCTAATCGGCTACAAAGACAGGTCAGACAAAGAGAAAAAATTAATGAGGGAAAAAGAAGATTTTTACCTCGATGAAAAAATGTAAACAACTGTATATCAATTATTTATATGTTTAAAGAAGAGTATGACGTAATTGTTGTTGGAGGTGGTCACTCAGGTTGTGAAGCAGCGGCAGCAGCAGCAAATTTAGGTTCATCGGTACTGCTAGTAACTATGAATATGCAAACCATTGCTCAAATGTCATGTAATCCAGCAATGGGTGGTGTTGCAAAAGGTCAGATTGTAAGAGAAATCGATGCTTTGGGAGGATATTCTGGAATAATCACCGATAAAACCATGATACAGTTTAGAATGCTTAACCGCTCTAAAGGTCCCGCCATGTGGAGTCCTAGAGCACAAAGCGACAGAATGCGATTTGCTGAAGAGTGGCGATTAACACTCGAAAGCATTCCCAATGTAGATTTTTGGCAAGATATGGTTACTGACCTATCAATAGACAAAGGCGAAGTAAATGGTGTAAAAACCGCTATGGGAATAGACATTAAGGCTAAAACCGTTATTCTCACAAATGGAACGTTTTTAAACGGCACAATACACATAGGAGAAAAGCAATTTGGTGGCGGAAGAACAGGTGAGAGGGCAGCCGTTGGACTAACCGAATGCTTAACCCAGCTAGGCTTTGAAAGTGGCAGAATGAAAACAGGCACACCACCAAGAGTTGACGGTAGATCCTTGGATTATTCAAAAATGGAAGAACAAGCAGGAGACATAAACCCCTCAAAATTCTCATTTATTGATACGCCAATGCTCACAAATCAAAGGAGTTGCCACATCACCTATACCAACTCAAACGTACATGAAATTCTGAAAACTGGCTTTGAAAAATCACCAATGTTTACGGGACGAATACAAGGCTTAGGACCAAGGTATTGCCCGTCGATAGAGGACAAAATTGAACGATTCGCAGAAAGAGATAGGCATCAGATTTTTGTTGAGCCAGAGGGGTGGGATACCGTAGAGGTCTATGTAAATGGCTTTTCAACATCCCTACCAGAAAACGTGCAACATGAAGCCATTCAGCAAATTGAAGGCTTTGGAAACGCTAAAATATTTAGACCAGGTTACGCCATTGAATACGACTACTTTCCGCCTACTCAATTACAAAGAAGTCTAGAAACAAAGCTTGTTAAGAACTTGTATTTTGCTGGGCAAATTAATGGTACAACAGGCTATGAGGAAGCTGCTTGCCAAGGCTTAATGGCAGGAATAAATGCAAGTAGGAGAACTAAAGAACTAGAACCTATAGTCCTAAAACGTTCGCAAGCATACATTGGAGTACTCATTGATGACCTAGTAACTAAGGGTACAGATGAGCCATACAGAATGTTTACTTCAAGAGCCGAATACAGAATACTTCTAAGGCAAGATAATGCCGACCTGAGATTAACGAAAATTGGAAGAGACATAGGGTTGGTCGGCGATTTGAGAATGTCACTGCTTGACAAAAAACAAGACAATATTGAAAGTGCATTGTCGTTTTTTCAAAAAGAGAGTGTAAGTCCAGAAGAAATGAACCCTATACTTGAAAACAATAATAGTAGCCTAATAAAGCAGAAAACAAAGCTTGGTAGAATCTTAAGCAGACCTCAAATTAAACTTGACGACTTATTAAAACTAAAAAGCGTTGAAGAAAAAACAAAAGAAATAAACCAAGATGTATTAGAACAGGCCGAGATACAAATTAAGTACAACGGCTATATAGAGCGTGAACGTGAAACCGTTATGAAAACAAACAAATTAGAGGGAATACGTATTCCTAATAAGTTTGACTACGGCAAACTACGCGCTATTTCTGCTGAGTCCCGTGAAAAACTAAATCAAGTAAAGCCAGAAACAATAGGGCAGGCATCAAGAATAAGCGGTGTCTCACCATCAGATATTAACGTATTATTAGTATTTATGGGACGATAAAACCACCTTAAAACAAAACCTTAAGCCAAATTAAAAACCTGCGTGGAACAGTAATGTTCCACGTGAAACATGTTAAACATGAAAAAACTTACAGCATGTCCTGTCTGTCAAAAAACAGATATGACAAACTACACAAAGTGTGATGACCACATGAAAAGTCAAGAAACATTCACCCTTACATAATGTACCAACTGCGGACTAATAGGAACAAATCCGAGGCTATTAGAAAAGGAGCTAGGAAAGTATTATGAATTCGAAGATTATATATCTAATAACCAAACTAAGAGGGGGTAAATCAACAAGTAGTATCATATCATTAAAAGATTAAACACTAATAAAAAAGCAAACATACTTTGTAAAGGAAAAGTACGCCTCTTAGAAATTGGTTCTGGCAGTGGATTTCTACTTAATATACGTAAAGAAGGGGGAGGGTTGGGATACTGTTGGAATAGAGCCTAAAGCTAAAGCATGAGATAATGCAAAAGCGTCTAACAGTATAGAATTAAAAGTTAGTATAGGCGAGGTTGTACATGAGGAAAATACTTTTGACAGATTAATGATGTAGCATGTTCTGGAGCGCGTCGCCAATTTAGACGGCTTATTTACCGCCATAAACAAGGTGTTAAAAAGGAACGGAAAACTAATAATTGCAGAGCCTAACTCAAACACAAATGAAATAAAAAGGTATAAATCGAAATGGGCAACATACGACGTGCCTAGACATTTATATCACTTTCAAAAAAGCAGCATAAAATCCATTACTGATAAATACGGCTTTGTGGTTGAGAAAATTATCCAATGTGGTTTGACTCATTATACATATCAATGTTAAGTGAAAAAATTAGATGTGGAAAAAAATTACATAAACAAAATATCAACAAGGCGGAGATCAAACCTCAAAGCACTAACAATAAATGGTGAATATTCAAGTCTAGTGTACATATTGACGCCAAAAGAGCCCGTTTAAGGCGATTTAAGAACAAAGGGAGGCTCTGTGAGACTCAAACACCAAAAAGAAGGGAAAGACGCTTAAAAAAGACAAACAAAAACAAATGTAACCCTATGGCTATGAGGTTGTTATGGTTCTGTAAGCTAAAAAGTGACTCCGGAGGGATTCGAACCCCCAACCGTCAGAGCCGAAATCTGATATTCTATCCAGTTGAACTACGGAGCCATAAAAGCAAAGATATAGCTAGTTTTCAATCAAACAATAATTTAGGAGAACAATAGTTAGAAGTTTAGTAATTTGCATTCATGAAATATTTCATATCGTTTATAGTCATTTTTACAGCGTTTTTCAGCTCTTACGCACAAAACTTAGGTGTAAGAGAGTGGAAAGATTATTTACCATACAACAACGCCATTTCTGTATGTAAAATGAACAACAGAATATATACAGCAACGGAAAACAGCATATTTTATTTAGACATAGAAGACAACACAATAAACCGTCTTAATAAAATTACGGGCCTTTCAGACGTGGGCATAAGCTGTATGGAAAAAAATGAGGAATTAAACCTAATTGTTGTCGCTTATGAAAGTACAATAATAGATATCATTTCTGGGGATAGTATTTACAGTTTAACAGACATAGAAAGAGAAAACATAATTGGTGAAAAGCAAATAAATAACATCATCTATAACAATCAAAAGGCATACCTATCTTGCACCTTTGGTATTATAGAACTTGACCTAATCAAAAAAGAGATTCTGAACACCTTTTACTTAAATGCTGGCGCAACCTTAGCTGTAAGCGATATTGTATTTAACGGTGAAGACATGTATGCCGCAACATCATTAGGCATACATAAAGGAAATATGGGTAGCAATCTATCAGATTATAATAACTGGTCTTTGGTTGTTGCGGATGAAAGAATTAATGATTTGGAAATAGCGTATGGAAAAATTTACCTTACAAAGAGCGAGTCAGATAGTATTTTTGTGTTTGAAGACAGTATAAAAGTTGTAAATCACACTCCCAATTTAAAATTTATTGAATCCGAAAAGGAAACGCTTTATGTAGGGTCAAGAAGTAGGCTTAACGTCTTAAATGCATCTAATCAGCTAAGCACCTTATCAGAAAATTCTATTTTATACTTTATTTCAGATGTAATAAATGATGATGAAAAATATTGGATTGCTGAAAAAGCAAAATCCTTAGTCTCATTAAACGAACAAGGGCGTTTTCGGATATTTACCCCAGAAGGTCCTGAGACAAAGCTGGCTTACTCCGTAAGCAGTTCAGGTGAAAAGCTGTTTTTATCGCCAGGTGGAACATCAATAATTTGGAACAACAACAATACATACGAAGGATTCTATTGGTCAGACGGTTACGAATGGAAAGATGTACCATATACAGGCTTAAGTGAAGCTAGAGATGTAACAACTCTATTAGAATCATCAAATGGAGACCTATTTGTAGGCACATGGAATACCGGCATTCTTCAGCTAAAATTTAATGGAGAATTAGAAAATTACAGCCTCTACAAAGAATATAACCACATAACTACTAATGGAGAGCTTGAAACACTAGAAAACAACCCCAGCTCAGGAAACTATGGCTGGCTTAGAGTGAAGGGTATGGCTTTTGACAAAAACGGCTTATTATGGATAAGCAATTCTTTGACAGAAAAGTCTTTAGCCTTCATGAACGCTGATGAGAAGTGGCAGTCACTAAAAATAAAAAGCTATAACACCTTAAACAGTCACCTTGGCGACCTTATCATAGACGATAATGGGCAGAAATGGTTTTATATTGGAAAGGGTGGCGGCATCATCGTGTATAACGACAATGACACCCCTGAGTTAACGACCGATGATCAGGACAAAAGGTTAACCACAACAGCCGGAAGCGGGGGCTTACCATCAAACTACGTCTATTCTTTGGCAAAAGATAGAGATGGAGAAATATGGGTAGGAACAGATAAAGGCGTAGCTGTTTTCTACAGCCCAGAAAATATATTTGATTTAAACAGTGACGCACAATTAGTTTTAGTAGAAAATGACGGCTATGTAGAGCCTATAATAGCTAATGAAACAGTAAAGTCGATATCCATTGACGGCGCCAATAGAAAGTGGTTTGGAACACAAAGCTCAGGAGTGTTTGTATATTCTGCCGACGGAAGCGAACAAATACACCACTTTAACACCAGTAATAGCCCAATATTCTCAGACAATATAAACGATATTTCAATCAATCACGAAACAGGCGAGGTATTTATCGCTACTGACAAAGGGCTTATATCCTATGGAGGAGGGGCAACGGAAGCTGATAATCCGCACCAAAATGTGCTAGTATATCCAAACCCAGTAAGAGAAAATTATTATGGCCCTATTGCTATAAAAAATGTGGTGGAAAACGCTAATGTAAAAATTACTGATATTAATGGAAATTTAATCTCTTCATTTACAGCACTAGGTGGGCAAGCGGTATGGGATGGCAAAAATCAATTTGGAGAACGTCCAAGCACTGGGGTTTATCTTGTTTTTACAACTAACCCCATTGGAACAGAAACTAATGTTGCTAAGATTTTATTTATAAAGTAGATGCATCAGCAGACAAAAGGAATAGTGTTGAGTAAGATTAAGTATGCTGAGAGCAGTATAATCTGTAAAATTTACACCTCAGAATTTGGGACACAATCCTATATAATAAATGGCGTCAGAAAGAAGAAAGGAAACAGCGGGTACTATCAAGTTCTGAACCAGCTGGACCTCAACGTTTACAACAAAAACGGAAAAGACCTTCAGAGAATAAAAGAGGTCAAAATGTCAGCTGTTTATTCAAGTATTCCGTTCGATATATATAAAAGTTCAATTGCCTTATTCATTTCTGAAATCCTAAATAAATGCCTAAAAGAAGAAGTAAATAACAAAGACTTATTTAATTTTTTAGAAGCCGAACTAATCGTTTTGGATAATAACGACTTTGATAGTCAATTTCATATTCGTTTTTTAGTGACATTGAGTCAATATTTGGGGATTTCGCCCAATATCGACAGTTATAAGCTTAAATACTTTGATTTACTAAATGGTCAATTTACAAACGACAACAGTCAACACAAGCATTTTACCGAAAACACGAAAGATGTATTCTTAGCGTTTAATCATAGAAAAGTGAAAAACAAAAGAGAAATATTGAGTATTTTACTAGAGTATTATAGTTTACATATTGATGGCTTTAACACAATTAAATCAAAAGACGTTTTAGAAAAAGTATTAAACTCATGAAAAAATACATCTATTTACTTCTTGGATTTGGCCTACTACCATTATTCAGCTTTAGCCAAGACACTCTGTTATTCAAAAGTATACCAGAAATCATTTTCGTTGAAGATAAAACAGAAGACGAGCGCGTCTTCAGTCCTTCACAAATTGAGAAAATAGATAGTAAAAAAATAAACTATAGCGCTCCAAGTACTTCAGCAGATTTGCTCCAAAAAACAGGAGCAGTAATGGTGCAAATGAGTCAGTCTGGCGGAGGAAGCCCCATAATCAGAGGTTTTGAAGCAAATAGAGTTCTTCTAGTGGTCGATGGAATTCGTCTTAACAATGCCATTTATAGGTCTGGACACTTGCAAAATAGTATTAGTATAAGCCCCCTAACCTTAAATAGAGTAGATATAATTTTTGGGCCCTCATCGGTAAAATATGGTAGTGATGCATTGGGAGGGGTTATTCATTATCACACCAAAAGTGCGAGTGTTGGTGAAAAGTGGAAAAGGAACGTTTTACAGCGTTACAGCAGCGTAAATAAGGGTGTTAATCTATACTTTGATCAAAAATGGGGAAGTAAAAAATGGGGCTTCTTTCAAGCTATTAACCTCAACAGATTTGGCAACCTTAAAATGGGTGGCAATCGACTTCATGAATATGACGACTGGGGGGCAGAAGAGCATATTGTCGATGGAAAAGAACAGCTAAAAACAGCCTATGACCAAGCTGATTTTATCCAAAAAATCCGTTTTAATGCCAATCAGTATCTGAGTTTTAAAATGAATCTTCAGCTCTCGACAAGTACAAATATCAACCGCTTTGATCAACTCAATGATATTACAGACGGCCTCCAAAAATATGAGGAGTGGTATTATGGTCCTCAAAAACGTCTTTTGATCGGTTTAGGTTCTGAACATCAGAAAAAAACGCTTTTATACGACAGCTTTAATAACACCGTATCCTTTCAACAAATTTATGAAAGTAGAAACAGTAAAAAACCGAATGCCAGCTTAATTCAACGCTTCGAGAAAGTGTCTGTGTTTTCAAACACTTCAGATTTTATAAAAAAATGGGGTTATAAGAGCTTAAACTATGGCCTTAACCTTCAACACAACAGTGTCGAATCAACAGCCTCTGAAGGTGCAAGCACAAGATATGCGGATGGGGGTAGTGGACTTAGTTCGCTAGGTATATATTCCCAATATAAACATCCTTTTGGTAAACGCTCCTTCTTTAGTAGTGGTTTAAGGTATAATATATCTTCTCTTGATGCTAAATTCATAGAGGTTCAAAACTATAATTTTCCGTTTGAAGAAATTTCACTAAAAAATAGTGCTTTAACGTCCTGTGCAGGCTTATTTATTGGCTTGAAAAAAGGATGGGAGGGCAGGCTGTCATTCGCAACAGGATTCAGAAGCCCTAACGTAGATGATGTTACCAAAGTATTTGCAAAATCTGGAAAACTTACCGTTCCAAATGAAAACTTATCACCAGAATTCTCCAATAATTATGAACTTGGTTTAAGTAAACGCTTTGGCGAAAGCTATGTCAGTGGAACATATTACTACACACAATTAAAAGACGCTATTATCAAAAAGCAATTTTCTTTAAACGGTCAAGATAGCCTTATGTACGACGGTGGGCTTCTCCCGCTCTACGCTAACACTAACTCTCAAGAAGCATATTTGTTTGGATATAACCTACAAGCTTACCTAAAAATTAATGAGAAGTGGTCAACAACACATTCTTGTTCGTATACCTTCGGAAAAGACGATAGCGAAGGAATATTACTTGATCATATACCACCATTCTATGGCAAAAGCCAAATAGATCTCAACTCGCCGAAAACAAAAAGCAAGACAAGCATAATCGTTCATTACAACGCCTGGAAAAGAGCGGAGGATTATAGCCCTAACGGAAGCGATAACCCCGAGGAAGCAACCGTTGATGGCACACCCTCGTGGTGGACTTTAAACCTAAATTATAGCCTTCCTTTAAATGATAAGATAAAAGCACAACTAAATATTGAAAACATATTAGATGTGCATTATAAAACTTACTCGAGCGGTATTAGTGCCCCTGGAAGAAACATCATTTTGTCGCTTGCTGCTGGATTTTAGCTTCAGAAATTAACCACGACAATTCTTGAAGAGCGTTTCGCTTATCTTCTCCAGGGTTGAATAAAAACCCTTCTGTTACAACAACTTTGTTTCTAAGCGTGTCTTGAAAAACGTATGAGATAAACGGGCCACCCATAAAGGCATTTTCCATCTTCCAAAGCCCTTTTATTGTAAAAGAAGTAGTACCATTACTTTCAAAGGTGCTAATAAAAGGCGGATAAAGACGTTCTGTCGACATATAACTCTCTTTGGATTGCCCTGGGACAAACTGTTTTAAAAGGCTGTCACGTGCACTTAAAACGCTTTCTGCGCTTGGTGTTTCAGGCAAAGGAAAGCTATACACAAAAACACCTTTTATTAATTCTAAATCTTTCGGATTATACTCATACCAAATGAAATCAGTAGTATCTAATGCCAGTGAAAAAGTATTTG
>PKDP01000072.1 GCA_002862585.1 Flavobacteriales bacterium
TTTTGGTGAACCTATCTTCCCTTTGGTTGAGTCCAGCAAGAAAAAATGTTTGGAAGAGCTCTGGTGTGTTTGCAATTCACATTTTAGCAACTCAGTTTTAAGAAAAATCTGAAATTCCAGCAGTTTTGCATTGTTGTCTGAAATGATTTTGAATCCCACGGTGCAATTTGAACCAATTTTTGCCAGTGACTGACCAGTCCCTCTTTGAGTCACAGCAATTGGAAGGCAATTTGGGCCAGTCATAACCCGGACATCAGAAGCACATTTCGGCCCAGAGTGGTGTTTAAAAAACTTCGAAAAACTGAATGAAATCCTGACGAGATTGGGTTTCTAACTCATCTCTATGTTTGCCAGTATAATCAAAGGCGTATTGCCTGATGAGGTCTTTTCTATTAGCGGACGAAATAGAGGTGTGGTATGAGGTTGTATCTAAGGGGACAAAGACATCTGGCATAATTCCACCTCCACCATAAACAATCTTTCCACCTTTGGTAACAAACTTTAGACTATCGTTAAACTCAATGCTATCTTTGGAAAGGAGTTCGCCATTATTCATTCGAGCAATAAAATCATCATCATAATCGTCATCTTCTCCTTTAGCATACGGTCGTTGAATGCAGCGGCCTGTTGGTGTGTAGTAGCGTTGTGTAGTAATTCTGTAAGCAGATCCATCTGGATGTTCAAATTGTTCTTGAACCAAGCCTTTACCAAAGGAACGGCGACCGACGATAGTTCCTTTGTCGTTGTCTTGAAGAGCACCCGCTACAATTTCACTTGCTGAGGCAGACCCTTCATCTATGATAACTACAGCATCAATATCGAGAAGTAACCCTCTAGCATTAGAGTAATACTCTTGGGGTTTGCTAAGTCTGTCTTGAGTATAAACAATCAGTAAATCCTCTTCTAAAAATTCATTAGCTACATTTATAGCAGCACCAAGGTATCCGCCAGGGTTATTTCTTAAATCAAGGATGAGTTTTTTCATTCCTAAATTGAGTAATTTTTCAGACGCACTTACAAACTCCTCATAAGTGTTGGCAGCAAAGCGATTTATTTTGATGTATGCTGTTTCATCATCTATCATATAAGAAACATCCACACTATAAATAGGAATTTCATCTCTAGTAATTTCGAATTCAATAAGATTATCCTCCCCTCTACGAAGCACTCCAACGGTAACCTTAGTTCCGCTTTTTCCGCGAAGAAGTTTAAACACATCTTCGTTTTCTAAATCAGTTCCAGCAATAACTTCGCCGTCAACGGACACTATTTTATCTCCAGACTGAATACCAACCCTTTGAGAAGGTCCGCCAGAAATAGGTGCTACGACAAGTATGGTATCGTCCAATAAATTAAATTCAACACCAATACCATCAAAACTACCTTCCATAGGTTCATTAATAGCAGATAAATCTTTTGCTTTAATGTAATAGGAGTGAGGGTCAAGTTCTTTCAGTAAATTGGTAACCGCTTTTTCTATGAGTTCATCTTTGTTGATACTATCAACATAAGCTTCCTCTAGCTGCTCAAGTACTAAATTGAATTTGTTGACTTCACTCTTACTGAAATCACCAAAACTTAGTGATTTTCCTAACAATATTCCAACAACAAGAATTAAGGCAAAAATAAGGGGACTAAAATTCGAATTTTTATTCAGCATCAGCGTAGTGTAGAATGTCAATATCTGCTTTTCTCAAGAAATCAAGACCAGTAGTGTCTTTGTATTCATCCAAATAAACTAGACGCTTTATTCCTGCCTGATGAATGAGTTTACTACACTCTTTACATGGAGATAAGGTAAGGTATAGGGTAGCATCTTTACAATCGTTAGTTGACCGAGCGACTTTCATTATAGCATTGGCTTCAGCATGTAAGACGTACCATTTGGTATTCCCCTCTTCATCTTCACAAGTGTTTTCAAAACCGGAAGGGCAGCCGTTATAGCCATCAGAAATAATCATTCTATCTTTCACTATAAGTGCTCCAACTTGTTTTCGTTGGCAATGTGAAAGTTTTGCCCATTCTTGAGCCATTTTAAGGTAAGCGGTGTCGTATTTTTTCTGTTTCATATGTACGAAAATAAGAAGTGTAAAAGTACAAAAAAACCTCCTCAATTTAAGAGGAGGTTTTTGTACCCGAGGCCGGGGTCGAACCGGCACGATATTGCTATCACTGGATTTTGAATCCAGCGCGTCTACCAATTCCGCCACTCGGGCCTAAAAATTAGTGGCAGCAAATTTACTCTTTTGTTTGTCAACGACAAATGATGGGAATAAATACTTCAACGATTGAGCAATTTTTTTATCTTTGCCCTCCATTAAATACAGATGTCATCAAAAGTTAAAATATTTGCCGCTTCTGCTAGTAAAGACTTAGCCGAAACAATAGCCGAAAAATTCGGTCAACCTTTGGGTAATACGTCTATAGTATATTTCAGTGATGGAGAGTTTGAGCCGTCATTTGATGAAACGGTCAGAGGATGCAATGTATTTATAGTTCAATCTACACCGCCACCATCAGATAATCTTATGGAATTGTTGCTAATGATAGATGCAGCTAAACGAGCTTCGGCATACAAGATTACAGCGGTAATACCTTATTTTGGCTATGCTCGTCAGGATAAAAAAGGAAAGCCTAGAGTTCCAATAGGAGCCAAATTGGCTGCCAATTTATTGACTGCTGCAGGTGTGGATAGAATTATGACTATGGATTTACATGCCGACCAAATCCAGGGATTTTTTGAAGTGCCTGTTGATCACATGTTTGCTTCTACTTTGTTTATTCCTTATATAAAGAGTTTAAAACTTGATAATTTATGTGTAGCATCACCAGATATGGGCGGTACAAAACGAGCCAATACATATGCTAAATATTTGGACAGTGAAGTAGTGGTGTGTTATAAGCACAGAGATAAGGCAAACGAAGTAAGCAAAATGATGCTTATTGGAGATGTACTAGGAAAAGATATTGTCCTCGTAGATGACATGGTAGATACTGCAGGAACACTTACTAAGGCAGCAAACCTAATGATAGAAAATGGAGCGAGCAGTGTAAGAGCTTGTTGTACTCATGCCATCCTTTCAGGCAATGCCTATGAACGAATTGAACAATCTCAACTTTCGGAACTTATTGTTACTGATACATTGAGAAAAGAACATAAAAGTGAAAAAGTAAAAGTAATTGAGATAGGGGATTTATTTGCTGACACCATTAGTCGCGTGTTTGAAAAAATATCCATAAGCTCAAATTTTATTAGTTAATTATTAATCAATCATTATTTATTTTAAATGAAAACATTTGCATTAAGTGCTGAATCTAGAGAAACGAATAAAATCGCTAATAGAGCACTAAGAAATCAGGGTAAAGTTCCATGCGTGCTTTACGGGGGAGAAAAGCAAGTGTACTTCTCTGCTACAGAGAATGACCTAAACAAACTTGTTAATACTCCAGACTTATATTTAGTAAAACTAGATATTAATGGAGAGCAGACTCAAGCTATTCTCCAAGACATTCAATTTCACCCAGTAACGGATAGAATTATTCATATTGACTTTTTACAAGTCTTTGATGATAAAGAAGTTACGGTAAGTATCCCTGTTAACTTTAACGGTGTACCAATTGGTGTAAGAAACGGAGGTAACCTATTAGTAAGAAAAAGAGCGATTAAAACGCGTGCAGTTCCGGCTAATTTACCAGACGCTATCAATGTGGATATTGAGCACCTAAAAATAGGTCAGTTCCTATACATTGGAGATGTCAGAGATGAGAAATATACCTTCCTTGCTGGAGACAAATCTGTAATCGTTGGTGTGAAAACAGCACGTGGTGCCGCTGAAGACGAAGACGAAGACGAAGATGAAGAAGGAACAGAAGGTGAAGAAGCAGCCGAAGCTGGAGATGCACCAGCTGCAGAATAAAATTTCTATATTTAAGCAATGAAATACCTCATTGTTGGATTAGGAAACCCTGGTGCTAAGTATGAAAATACTCGTCATAATATAGGATTTAAAGTATTGGACACTCTTAACGAGCTGTCCAATACTTCGTTTAAAGAGGAAAAACACGCCTATTATTCTTCTGTAAAACATAAAGCCAGAACCTATCACCTTATCAAACCCACGACTTTCATGAATCTTAGTGGAAAAGCAGTCAATTACTGGATGCAATCCCTCAAAATTAGTGCTGAAAATATTCTTGTCGTAACAGATGATATTGCTTTACCTTTTGGAACTTTACGACTCAGAGGTAAAGGCTCTGACGGTGGACATAATGGCTTGAAGGATATAAATTACTACTTAGAGCATAATAAATACGCCAGACTTCGCTTTGGAGTAGGCGGTCAATTTTTGAAGGGACAACAAGCACAGTATGTTTTATCCGATTGGCTTTCTGATGAAGAAAATGATTTGCAAGAGCGAATAGAACAAGCTACAAAAATGATATTGGCTTTCGGTACCATTGGTCTAGCTCAGACCATGAGTAATTTTAATAAAAAGTAAAATTTACTTCATTGAAGACTTACAAAAGAAGAGCCTCACTTTATTTTAGTATACAAACTTTATAAGTAGTTTCTAAAATCCACTTTTTTTGAAACAAGGGTATATAAGCGGTCTATTGCTACTCGCTCTTGAGCCATTGTGTCTCTGTCTCTGACTGTTACTGTATTGTCCTCCAAGCTTTGATGATCTACCGTAATGCAATAAGGTGTGCCTATAGCATCTTGACGTCTGTAACGTTTACCAATGGAGTCCTTTTCTTCGTATTGGCATAGGAAGTCGCACTGAAGTAGACTCAAAATTTCACGAGCCTTTTCTGGCAATCCATCCTTTTTAGTTAGGGGTAAAACCGCTGCTTTCACAGGAGCCAATAATGCAGGAATTGACAATACTAATCTGTTTTCGCCATTCACTTTTTCCTCTTTGTAGGAGTTGCTAAGAATTGTTAAAAACATACGGTCAAGACCAATGGAGGTCTCTACCACATAAGGAATATAGCTCTCATTAATCTCAGGGTCAAAGTACTGCACTTTTCGTCCCGAATGTTTCTGATGGCTTTTTAAGTCGAAGTCGGTACGCGAATGTATACCCTCTAATTCTTTGAATCCAAAAGGAAACTTAAATTCAATATCGCAAGCAGCATTAGCATAGTGGGCCAAATTGTCGTGGTCGTGAAAACGGAAAAGTTCTTTATCGATTCCAAGACTCAAATGCCATTTCATACGAGAATCTTTCCAGTGTTCGTACCATTTCATTTCCTTTCCAGGACGAACAAAAAATTGCATTTCCATTTGCTCAAACTCACGCATACGGAAGATAAACTGACGTGCCACAATTTCGTTTCTAAATGCCTTTCCAGTTTGTGCTATACCAAAAGGAATTTTCATACGTGCTGTTTTCTGCACATTTAAAAAGTTAACGAAAATACCTTGAGCTGTTTCAGGTCTTAAATATAAATCTGAAGCGCCGTCAGCAGTCGAGCCCATTTGTGTTTTGAACATGAGATTGAACTGACGTACATCCGTCCAATTTTTTGTGCCAGAGACAGGACATACGATTCCTAACTCTTTAATAAGAGTCTTGACATCATCCAATTTGTTGGCAGCCATAGCTTCACTAAAGCGTTGCATAATGCTCATGCATTTTGACTTATAGCCTAACACTCTTGGGTTAGTACCGACAAACTGTTCTTTATCAAAACTATCACCGAAACGCTTAATAGCTTTTTTGACTTCTTTCTCTATTTTGCCTTCAATTTTAGCCACATAGTCTTCTATAAGAACATCGGCTCGGTATCGTTTTTTAGAATCTTTATTGTCAATCAATGGGTCATTAAAAGCGTCAACATGACCTGAAGCCTTCCAAGTTGTTGGATGCATAAAAATTGAAGAGTCTAAGCCAACAATATTTTCATTCATATTAACCATTGATTTCCACCAATAATTACGAATATTGTTTTTGAGCTCTGATCCATTCGGACCATAATCATACACTGCTGCTAGTCCGTCATACAGTTCGCTGGATTGAAAAATGAACCCATATTCTTTAGCATGAGCAACGACTTTTTTAAATACCTCTTCATAATTTGCCATATCGCAAAAATACACATATTCATTACATTTATACACCCTCTTTCGTTATCTTTGTAATGATGGTTCAGATTGAAGACAAGATTATTTCGCTAGACGTATTTGACAGACAATTTGCTTGCGACTTATCAGTTTGCAAAGGAGCGTGTTGCGTTGATGGAGATGCTGGAGCCCCATTGAATGACGATGAGCTTTCCGTATTGTCTGAAATCTTTGATGAGGTAAAGCCATACATGCGTCAAGAAGGGATTGATGCCATTAATGAACAAGGCTTTTATGTTGTCGATTCTGATGGTGATAACACAACTCCCTTAATAAATAATAACGAATGTGCATTTGTTTCATTTGATGTTGATGGAATAGCAAAGTGTAGTATCGAACAGGCGTATAATGACGGCAAAATCGACTTTAAAAAACCTATTTCCTGTCATCTATTTCCGATAAGAATAGAGAAATATAAAGACTTTGATGCAGTCAATTATGAAGCCATAGATATATGTAAACCTGCCTGTGAGTGTGGCGAAAAATTACAGCTTCCAGTCTTTCGTTTTCTAAAAGAACCGCTTATCCGGCAGTATGGAGAAAAATGGTTTGAGAAGTTATGTGAAGCTGACAAACTTTTAAAAAAACACTAACCAATTGCTAATAGTTTTTCAGTTTTCAATTTGCAAAATGACATCCATTTTTTTTTGAAAAAAATCTTGACTTTTTGAAAACTTTAGACTTTCTCGATTACGTATATTTTTTTTGAAATAAAAAAAATAGAGGACTGTTAACAACTTGAATTTATTGTGAATAAAATTGAATTGCTTTCGACTCTTTTTTTTGAAACATTTGTTGTGAGCTAATTCATATATATCAAACGCACTGTTTGAATTTGAAAAGTTGAATTGGTTTTGTTTAGGAGTAAATCCCATAAAATGTAAAGCTAACCTGAAAGGAGGAGAAATCAAAATTTTCTCTAGGAAAACCTTTCGCTAATTTTAAAATAAAGAATGGTAACAGCTATTGAACCCATAATGCAAGATAACGCTAACCGATACGTTTTATTTCCAATAGAACACGATGATATTTGGCAATGGTATAAGAAACAGGAAGCTAGTTTTTGGACAGCTGAGGAGATTGATTTGCATCAAGACTTGGTTGACTGGGAATCAAAATTGAATGATGACGAGCGTTATTTCATCAAGCACATATTAGCATTTTTTGCAGCCAGTGATGGGATTGTAAATGAGAACTTAGCTGAGAACTTTGTGAACGAAGTTCAGTATACTGAAGCAAAGTTCTTTTACGGTTTTCAAATTATGATGGAGAACATTCATTCTGAAACCTATTCTTTATTAATCGATACTTACATAAAAGACAAAAAAGAAAGAACTCAGCTTTTCACAGCTATTGAACATTTTGATGCTATTAAAAAGAAAGCAGAGTGGGCAATCAAATGGATTGAAAGCGATTCTTTTGCTGAAAGACTGGTGGCCTTCGCAGCTGTTGAAGGGATTTTCTTCTCAGGCTCTTTTTGTTCTATTTTCTGGCTTAAGAAAAGAGGCTTAATGCCTGGCCTAACGTTCTCCAACGAGCTTATAAGTAGAGATGAAGGTTTGCATTGTGATTTTGCATGTCATTTGCATAATAACCACCTGATTAATAAGGTTCCCAAAGATAGAATAAAAGAGATAATAGTAGATGCATTAAATATAGAAAGAGAGTTTATCATTGAGTCTTTACCAGTAAAATTGATTGGTATGAATTCGGATTTGATGACCAAGTATTTAGAGTTTGTAACTGACCGTCTTTTAGTAGAATTAGGCTGCGAGAAGGTTTATAATTCTGAAAACCCATTTGATTTCATGGAAATGATTTCCTTAGAAGGGAAAACTAATTTCTTTGAGAAAAGAGTAGGAGATTACCAGAAAGCGGGAGTTTTAGGTGATTCATCTGATTCAAAAGATAATTTTTCGTTTGGCGACGATTTTTAAAATAAGTTACTTAACAAGTAAAAAGTAAAATGGATGTTTGTAGTAAAAAGAGACGGAAGAAAGGAGTCTATAAAATTTGATAAGATTACGGCTCGAATACAAAAGTTATGTTATGGCTTTAGCGATTTGGTAGAACCAACCGCTGTTGCTATGAAAGTAATTGAGGGGATTTATGAAGGAGTAACCACTTCGGAGCTTGATAATTTAGCTGCTGAGGTATCTGCTTCAATGACAACGCGTCACCCTGATTATGCTTTATTAGCTTCCAGAATATCGGTTTCAAATTTACACAAAGACACTAAGAAGTCTTTTTCCGAAACGATGGCAGATTTATACAACTATGTTAATCCAAAAACACGCAAGAAAGCACCGCTAATTGCAGATGATGTTATCAAAATTATAAAGAAGAATGCAGAGCTTTTAGATTCTACTATCATTTACGATAGAGACTTTTGCTACGACTACTTTGGTTTCAAAACATTAGAGCGTTCTTACCTTTTGAGATTAAATGGAAAAATTACTGAAAGACCACAGCACATGCTTATGCGTGTAGCTATTGGTATTCACAAAGATGACATACAGTCTGCAATTGAGACTTATGAGTTAATGTCGCAGAAATACTTTACTCACGCTACACCTACATTATTTAATGCGGGTACGCCTAAGCCTCAAATGTCGTCTTGCTTTCTCTTAACTATGAAGGACGATAGTATTGATGGTATTTATGATACACTTAAGCAGTGTGCAAAAATATCTCAATCTGCTGGCGGTATTGGACTAAGCATTCACAATGTGAGAGCTACTGGTTCTTACATTAGAGGAACTAACGGAACGTCTAACGGAATTGTTCCTATGCTAAGAGTATTTAACGATACAGCACGTTACGTTGATCAAGGTGGCGGTAAGCGTAAAGGCTCATTTGCCATTTACTTAGAACCTTGGCATGCTGATGTTTTTGATTTCTTAGATTTAAGAAAAAACCATGGTAAGGAAGAAATGAGAGCAAGAGATTTATTCTTTGCCCTATGGACTCCAGATTTATTCATGCAACGTGTAAAAGAAGATGCCGAATGGACTTTAATGTGTCCAAACGAATGTCCAGGTTTAGCAGATACTTACGGAAAAGACTTCGAGAAATTATATAAAAAATACGAGAAGGCAGGAAAGGGTAGAAAGACGATTCGAGCAAGAGAATTGTGGGAAAAAGTAGTTGAGTCTCAAGTTGAGACAGGTACGCCTTACATTCTATACAAAGACGCTTGTAACGAGAAGTCTAACCAAAAGAATTTGGGAACCATTCGTTCGTCGAATTTATGTACTGAAATTATCGAGTATACTGCTCCAGATGAGGTTGCTGTTTGTAATCTTGCTTCGATTGCATTACCAATGTTTATCGATGAAGAGAAAAATGTTTTTGACCACGAAAAGTTATATAACATTACTCGTGTAATTACTAAAAACTTAAATAAGGTAATTGATAGAAATTATTACCCAGTTGCAGAAGCTAAAAACTCTAACATGCGTCACAGACCAGTAGGGCTCGGCGTACAAGGTTTAGCAGATGCATTCATCAAACTGCGTTTACCTTTCGATTCTCCAGAGGCGAAAGCGTTGAATGAAGAAATTTTTGAAACCATCTATTTTGCTGCTCTTACATCATCAATGGAGTCAGCTAAAGAAGAGGGAGCATACCAAACTTATGAGGGTTCTCCAATCTCGCAAGGTTTGTTCCAGCACAACTTATGGGGCAAGAAAGACGAAGAGTTAAGCGGAAGATGGGCTTGGGGTGAACTTAGAAATCAGATAAAGGAAAACGGAGTGCGTAATAGCTTATTGTTAGCACCTATGCCAACAGCATCTACTTCTCAAATCTTAGGAAATAACGAATGCTTTGAGCCTTACACGTCAAACATTTACACAAGACGTGTATTGTCAGGTGAGTTTGTCGTAGTAAACAAACACTTACTATTAGATTTAGTACAGTTAGGCTTATGGAATGACGATATGAAAAACGAAATCATTAAGGCTAATGGTTCTATTCAAGGCATTGAGTCAATTCCTGATAACATTAAAGCTCTTTACAAAACAGTTTGGGAAATTAAGATGAAAGATATCATTGATATGTCAGCAGATAGAGGACACTTCATTGATCAGTCTCAATCGTTAAACTTATTTATTGAGCAGCCTAATATTGGTAAGATTACGTCAATGCATTTCTACGCTTGGGAGAAAGGTCTCAAAACAGGAATGTATTACTTAAGAACCAAAGCAGCTACTCAGGCGATACAGTTTACTGTACAAAAACAAGCTAAATCTCAACTCGAACCAGTTGTTGCTAATAAAGAAGGAGAGTATACCTCTGAAGAAGCCATTGCGTGTTCAATTGACAATCCAGACGATTGTATATCTTGTGGTTCTTAAAGAAACACGATTTAGTTAGTCATAAAAAAAGCTCGCATTTGCGAGCTTTTTTATTAGTGTATTATTAGTTTTTACACAAAAGCGTTTTCACCAGTGATATCTAAGCCAGTGATAAGCAGATGAATGTCGTGCGTACCTTCATAAGTAACTACAGACTCTAAATTCATCATATGGCGCATAATAGGATACTCGCCAGTAATTCCCATACCACCCAACATTTGTCGAGCATCACGAGCAATCTTTAGCGCCATATCTACATTATTTCTTTTACACATGGATATTTGAGCAGACGTTGCTCTACCTTCATTACGAAGAACACCCAATCTCCACGTAATAAACTGTGCTTTTGTAATTTCAGTAATCATTTCAGCTAACTTCTTTTGTTGAAGCTGAAAGCCAGCAATAGGTTTGCCAAACTGAATGCGTTGTTTAGAATATCTGAGTGCTGTATCGTAGCAATCCATTGCTGCACCGATAGTTCCCCAAGCGATACCGTATCGTGCTGAATCTAAACATCCTAGTGGTGCTCCTAAGCCATCTTTATTTGGCAATAGATTTTCCTTTGGTACTTTAACATTGTCAAATACCAATTCACCAGTAGCTGAAGCTCTTAAGCTCCATTTGTTGTGAGTCTCTGGAGTTGAAAAGCCTTCCATTCCTCTTTCAACAATAAGCCCTTTAATTCGTCCGTCTTCATTCTTAGCCCAAACAATAGCAATGTCTGCAAAAGGAGAATTGGATATCCACAGTTTCGCTCCGTTAAGCAAATAATGGTCACCCATATCTTTGATATTAGTTACCATTCCTCCAGGATTGGAGCCAAAATCAGGCTCGGTTAAACCAAAACAACCTACCATTTCGCCACTTGCTAATTTCGGCAAGTATTTTTGACGTTGCTCCTCGTTACCGTACTTGTATATAGGATACATTACTAATGAGGATTGAACAGATGCTGTTGAACGAATTCCACTATCGCCTCTTTCTAGCTCTTGCATAATCAGTCCGTATGAAATTTGGTCAAGTCCAGCACCTCCGTATTCGACAGGAATATATGGGCCAAAGGCACCAATTTCTGCTAATCCTGAAATAAGATGACTAGCAAACTCAGCTTTTTGACAACTTTCTTCTATGATTGGTGACACCTCTCTTTTAACCCAATCACGTGCTGCATCACGAACGAGCTTATGCTCTTCAGTCAGTAAGTCATCGAGTTGAAAATAGTCTGGTGCTTGAAATAAATCTGTTGACATAGTGTTTTATATTAAGTGACTACAAAATTATTGAATAATTTAATGATAAATGGCTAAATTGCAATAAAATCCATCAGATGAAACAAACGATTTTTATGTTTTTTGTGTTACTGCTTGTAATTTCTTCCTGCAAAAAGGAAGAAATGCCTGAGCCAATAGTAACTCCTGAACCTCAGGTTATAAACACCTACACTTCCATAAAAAGTATTATTGATAATAACTGCGTGCAATGCCATGCCACAGCTCAAAATGCCTTTATAGCGGATTTTACATCATACACCAATATTAGTTCTTATTTAGATAATCCAGATAATACTATGATTGATAGGCTTAATTCCGATGAGGAATTTTATAAGATGCCTCCAAATGGTGAGCTTTCACAGACAGATAAAGACCTTTTAATTGCATGGATTAATGACGGCTATATTGAGTAGATGGATTTAATAGCAGACATTTATAATAACCCAAGGCAAGAGTGGGTCTTTATTCTTTTTTTAATCTTTTTTTCATACATAGCTTTTCTGAAGTATAATTATTTCTCAACCTTTGTTTTAATACTCAAGGCACCATTTAGTCAAAAACATGCTAATCAGTTTTTGAGAGAGGAATCCAGATCGTCAAGTAAGTTGTATTTGTTGCCACTTTTTGCTGCCTTTTTATCAATGTACGTCGTTGCTCAATCCTTTTCTTTATCCTCTTTTATACACCATTTTAGTTGGATTATCTCTTTTCTCTTTTTTAAATATTTGTTTTTAGTTTCTTTAGCATACATATTTCAGAAAAAATATCAGTTTGAAGAAATAATTTTTCAATCATTTCTATATGAACGAGTAGCCGGTATAATTGTCTTCCCTTTTCTTTTACTTTTATTTTACAGTAGTATTTCACAAGGCTTATTGCTAGATGGTATTTATACTTTTCTTATTTCATTTACAATCTATAAGATTGTTAGAATGGCTTATTTGAGTTTTTTTAACTCATCATTTTCTAAAGCACATATAATTATATATCTTTGCACACTTGAAATTCTGCCGTTAATAATCTTATCAAAAAACCTTGGTAAGGCTTTTTAACGGTGCTGTTTATAATTTAAAAATGTTTCTTTTTGAAAGAGAATAGAGTTAGAACCATTCTGGTTTCCCAGCCAAAACCCGAGTCAGACAAGTCGCCTTATTTTAGTTTAGCTAAAAGATGTAACTTAAAGATTGACTTCAGACCATTCATTCATGTTGAAGGCCTGACAGCAAAGGAGTTTCGTCAACAAAAGATAAGTATATTGAGTCACGATGCTGTTATTTTTACTAGCAAGAACTCAATGGATCACTTCTTTAGAATGTGTGAGGCTACTAGGATTACTGTTCCTGAAGAAATGAAATACTTCTGTGTTTCTGAAGCCATTGCCTACTACTTACAAAAATACATTACTTACAGAAAGAGAAAAGTATTTATTGGTAAGCAAAAGATAGAAGATCTTCACCCAGTATTCAAGAAAAATAAGGATAGTAAATTTCTTCTGCCGTGTTCCGATATCTTAAAAGATAGTATTCCTGAATTTTTGGCTGAAAACGGATTCGACTTTACTAAAGCTGTTATGTATAACACAGTTTGTAGTGATCTTTCGGATTTGGAAAATGTGTTTTATGATATTTTGGTATTCTACAGTCCGTCAGGAATTAAGTCGCTTTATCAAAATTACCCAGACTTTAAGCAAAAAAATACTCGAATTGCCGCTTTTGGACCCACAACCTCAAAGGCTGTGGCAGATGCTGGATTAAACTTAAACATTAAGGCCCCAAGCCCAGAGTATCCATCCATGACAATGGCATTAGAGCAGTACATTAAAACTGCCAATAAGCGTTAGAATCTTTTATTATGGCCTTATTTAGTTTTAATAAAAAAGAAAGGCTAAAAAACAAAATAGAAATACAGTCTTTATTTTCAGAGGGCAATCGCTTTTTTGAATACCCTTTTAATGTTATATGGAAATTAGATTCTAATTCAGATTCTAACCTTAAGATGGCTGTTAGTGTACCCAAAAAGAAAATCCCTAATGCTACTTATAGGAACAAAATAAAACGATTAGTTAGAGAAGCTTTTCGTAAAAATAAGACCATTATTCAGCAATCCCTAGAGGCAAAAAATGTAAAATTACACCTCATGCTTGTTTATTCACAGTCAAGCATAATATCAATGTCTGAAATAGAAGATAAAATAAGTGTAACTTTACAACGTTTAGCTGAACAGATATGAGTCAATTATTTTCAGTTATTTTTCGGGCTTTAATTATGCTTTACAGAGGAGCAATTTCACCATTGTTTTCTACAAGGTGCAGATACACCCCTAGCTGTTCTGAATATGGTCTTCAAGCTATTGATAAACATGGACCTTTTAAAGGAATGTGGCTAACGCTTAAACGATTAAGCACTTGCCACCCTTGGGGAGGGCATGGACATGATCCAGTTCCTTAATTTTAATATTTTAGATTAATGAAAAAAATAAAAAAATACGCCTTAATATTATTGTTGTCTTTTGCCTCAATTTTCTCTGTTGGCTTTGTAGATAATTACTTTGAGATTTCTAAAAACCTTGACATTTTTAGTTCTATATACAAGGAGCTAAACATATATTATGTTGATGAAACTGACTCTGGTGATTTGATGAAAACGGCTATTGATGCCATGCTAGAATCATTAGACCCTTACACAACATATATCCCTGAGTCTGAAAAGGAAGATTTTGAATTTATGACAACAGGTCAGTATGGGGGTATAGGAGCAGTCATCACAAAAAAGGGCGACTGGGTTTATGTCAGCGAACCATATGAAGGCTTCCCAGCTGACAAAGCAGGCCTAATTGCTGGTGATAAATTTGTAGAAATAGCGGGCAAATCAGTCGAAGGTAAATCTACTGAGGATGTTAGTAAAGTACTAAAGGGTGAGCCAAACACATCTGTTAAAGTTCTTATTGAACGAGAAGGTGTAAAAAAACCATTTGAGGTTGAAATTACTCGTCAAGAAATCAAATTAAACTCAGTTCCATATTACGGAATGGTTTCCGATAGCATTGGATATATTAAAACACGTTCTTTTACTAGAAATATTTCTAAAGAAGTAAGTAATGCCTACAATGAATTAAATTCGGATAATCAGTTAAAAGGCCTAGTCCTTGACTTGAGAAGCAACCCTGGTGGACTTCTAAATGAAGCTATAAAAATGTCAAATTTATTTATAGACCAGGGACAAGAAATTGTTTTTACAAAAGGAAAAGTAAAAGAATGGGATAAAAGCTACAAAACAAGAAGCACTTCTTTAGATACGACAATGCCATTAGTGGTTTTAATAAATAGAAGTTCCGCTTCGGCATCTGAGATTGTTTCTGGAGCTATTCAAGACCTCGATAGAGGCGTTGTATTGGGTCAAAGAAGTTTTGGAAAAGGACTTGTTCAGCAAACACGAAAATTAAGCTATAATGCACAACTGAAGGTTACGACCGCGAAGTATTATATTCCAAGTGGAAGATGTATTCAAGCACTGGACTATTCTAACCGGGATGAAGACGGCAGTGTTGGGAAAATCCCAGATAGCTTACGTACTGAATTCAAAACTTTAGTAAATAAGCGAACTGTATATGATGGTGGTGGAATAACTCCAGACATTGAAATTGAACCACACAAATACAGCAATATTTTGAGAATTATAAGTCCGTGTTGTATAATGGAAAATCATAGGATTATTATTACTTGTATTAGTAGGTGTTGATGAAGTAGTAAATGACCCTGCATTACAATACCAATAAACTTGACTTCCGCCTACAAATCCAAGATTATAATTCGTTGATGATTGAACGAAATAAGCACCTGCTCCTACGCTGAATACAGCATAATAACCGCCTATTGCTGGACTACCAGTTCCAAATCCAAATGGATTACTATTTTGAATAGAATAGTTAAATGTTAATATTGTTGAAGAATTAATATCGGTTATTGTATAAGAAATTGTTGTTGTATCCGTTTCATTTTTAGTCTTTACTTGTCCTTCGTATGTATAAGTTCCATCTTGATTATCAGTTAATGAAAAAGCATTACTCATACTAACAACAGCAGAACCATCCCATCCATCTAATGCGGTCTGTGTTGAACTTGTTAGACTATTAACAACAGTAGGATTTAAATCATCATTAACTTTTACTGTTATTTTAACAATATCTCCTGTTGTAGAAGCAGTTATAACATCGCCTGAATTGAATGAAGTAGAACCACCTGAATTTAATTCGTATGTAGAAGTGTTTAATGATAAATTAGTAGCAGTATCAAATGATAATGAACGCCATACTAATCCAGTTGATAGATTAGCATATACCCATAATTTTAGTGGATTTTTTACTAACGCCATTTTACCTGATGTTTGAACTGAATTTAATAAATCAGTAGTAGTATTATATTGCTCTAATACTGTTCCTGTTGTAGAAGGTGTAATCCAGTCTATTTTACCATTAGCGTCTATTGTTAAATTTTGACCTACTCCACCATAAAACCCTGATGAACCAAGTATATCAACAGTAGGTCTAATTCCTGAAACATTACTGTTATCAAGTTTTAGAGAAGAATAATATATACTATCTGATGAATTATACCCATCTACTTCAAACGATGTTCCTGTTGAAACTGTG
>PKDP01000070.1 GCA_002862585.1 Flavobacteriales bacterium
AATGACTTCCGAGTTGACCATGAATTATGTCGGAAAAAATAATCAAGAAATTTTGAGTGCGATTACTGCTGCCATATGGAGTGGCAGTTGGTATTTTAGTTCTCAGATATTTAGGTTTTTGAAGGCTATGGATTTGCCTTACGCTTATATTTTTTACATTACCGCAGGACTTTATGCATTTGGTGTATTTACCTATTATCTACTGATTTTAGATTACGAGAAGAATAGCTTTTCAGAAAGTTAACTATCATTTTCTTCTGACGCTTTGATAGGTTAGCAGTTCCTATTTCGTATTGTAAGCCATTATTTTCGAAATGTATAGATTTCCAATCTTCTTTGATTTCAGAGATAGAATCAATATTTGCCTGTTGCACTTCCTTCTCTACATCTAATTTCCATTTGATTTTATGATTGTCATATTTGAAATAGAGTTTATTCATATTGAATATTCCACCCAATATAGCTGCTGTCAAACTACAAGTTATACCAACCAATATATGGGCTTGCAGAATCATTACAGCTAGTAAAAATGTGTAGAAAGAAAATATCAATAATTATGTATGTGCTAATTACAATAAATAAAATCAAAAGGATTTTCTGACCTTTAAAAAGGGGTAGTGTTTTCATAATACTTTAAGATTTAATTATCTCAAAGTTAAAAATTATTTTAGAAAAGGATTGTTTGTTTTTTCAAACTCTATAGTAGTGCTTGGGCCATGACCGGAATAGACTTTTGTTTGTTCATCTAATGGCAGTAATTTATCTTTTATACTGTTAATGAGTGTGTCGTAGTCGCCACCAGGCAAGTCAGTTCTTCCGATACTCATCTGAAATAGAACATCTCCACCGATTACAAAATGCTGTTCGTTGGAATAAAGGACAATATGTCCTGGAGCATGACCAGGAGTAAATAAAATATCAAGACTACTATTACCAAAATGTATCATATCTCCCTCTTTTAAGAAAGTCGAAGGCTCTGGACTTTCTTCATAATTATGAAATCCATAGAGTTGACAGTAGTCCTTTACAGAATGTAATGTGGGCAGGTCTAGTTCATGCATTTCTAAATCCAAGCTCCATTTTTCCGCTACAAATCGGTTTCCCAAAACATGGTCAATGTGGCAATGTGTATTTATAAGTTTTACTGGTTCAAGTTCGTTGTCAACTATGAATCTTTCCAATTCTAGCTTTTCATTTTGTTCATAGCAACCTGGATCTATAATAATGCATTTCTTGCTCTCGTCAAATAGAACATAAGTGTTCTCTTGAAAGCCATTGAAGGTAAAGGATTGAATTTTTATCATTGAGCAAAGATATTTTGAATTACATATCTTCGCAAGGAAATTATATTATGTCTTTTGTAACATTACTTTTTCTGGTTTTAATAGGTCTTTGTGCTGGTCTCCTCAGTGGATTTATAGGTGTTGGTGGTGGAATTATCATTATTCCTTTGCTAATGCTGTTGATTGGAATGGGACAACATAGTGCACAGGGCACCAGTTTAGCCGTTATGTTGCCACCAATTGGAATTTTGGCAGCATGGAACTATCACAAAGAAGGTTTTGTAAACTGGAAATATGCTCTCATTATATCTTTAGCATTTGTAATAGGTGGTTATTTCAGCTCCAAGTGGGCTGTAAATATTGACTCAAAGACTTTGAAGAAGGTTTTTGGACTAATGCTGTTACTTGGAGGGATTAAACTTATGTTTTCGAAATGAGTCAGTTAAAACCTCAAATATTAGCTTTATCTGAACAGTATTTCGAAGATACTATTGCGATTCGAAGACGATTTCATGAATATCCTGAACTGTCATTTAAAGAATATGAAACCTCAAAATTCATACAAGAAAAGCTAACGGAATACGGAATTTCTTTTGAGTCGGGTATTGTTGAAACAGGTGTTGTGGCACTTATAAAAGGTCAAAATCCTAATTCTAAATGTATAGCCCTCAGAGCTGATATAGATGCCTTGCCGATACATGAAATGAATAATGTTAGTTATGCCTCGAAAAATAAAGGCGTAATGCATGCTTGTGGTCATGATTTTCATACGGCTTCTCTTTTAGGTGTTGCACGGATTTTAAATGAATTAAAAGATAAGTGGGAGGGAAGTATTAAACTTATTTTTCAGCCAGGTGAAGAAAAATTACCCGGCGGAGCTTCTCTGATGATTGAAGAGGGTGTTTTGGAAAACCCTAAAGTAAATAAAATTATAGGTCAGCATGTTTCACCAGAGTTAGACTGTGGTGTTATTGGCATGAAGGAAGGAATGTTTATGGCTTCTGCTGATGAAATTTATATTGATGTTATTGGCAAAGGTGGCCATGCCGCTATTCCAGAAGGACGAATAAACCCTTTAGTTATTGCCTCTAAAATAATTACTTGCCTATACGATAGATTTGATAAGGTAAACGATACTCCTTCAGTATTATCTATTGGTGTAATTCAAGGTGGTAGTGCTGGCAATATTATTCCAGAAAAAGTTAGTATGCAAGGAACTTTTAGAGCTATGGATGAGGATTGGAGAGCTAAAGCATACCAGATTATTGAAGAGATATGCCTTAACACTTCTAAAGAAATGGGGGGAGAGTGTGATCTTGAAATTCGTAAAGGCTACCCATTTTTAAAAAATGATGTGCCTTTTACTGAACATTGCTTTCAGCAAGCTACAGAGTTTATGGCCAGCAATAGCGTTATAAAAATTCCAAAGCGAATGACTGCAGAGGATTTTTCCTATTATTCGCATCATGTTCCATCGTGCTTTTACAGGATAGGAGTTGGGGATAAAAGTGGAGCTAGAAAGCACTTGCACAACCCTAACTTTAATGTTGAGGAAGCCGCTTTAAAGTACAGTATAGGATTAATGAGTTGGTTGGCAATTAGTAGTTAGTTAGCAACATCAGAAATAAACTTTATTCTGAAAAGTCTTAACTCTTCATCTGTATATTCGTCTTCTTCGAATTCATTTCTAGCTTCATCAAAAGTTGCTTCTTCAGAGTTTTTAAAGAAATCAATAAGCTCCTCTTCTTGGTATTCATCAATGATATCGTCCAGATAATAGTTCAAGTTTATTTTTGTTCCTGATTCTACAATTGTTTCAATTTCAGTGATAAGGTCTTCAACTGTCAGCCCTTTGGCAGAAGCGATATCTTCAATCGATAATTTTCTGTCTATACTTTGGATGATATACACTTTATTGCTTGACTGTTTGGCAATAGTTTTTATGACCATATCTTCTGGTCTTACGATGTCATTCTCATCAACATATTCCTTAATGTAATCCAAAAACGGGCTGCCAAATTTATTGGATTTTCCTTGTCCAACACCATGAATTTGACTTAACTCTTCAGTGGTAATTGGGTACTGATTCGCCATATCAATCAGAGAAGCTTCAGAAAATATTATGTTTGGAGGAAGTCCTTTTGACTTGGCAAACTTTTTTCTGAGATCTTTCAGGTTTTTGAAAAGCACAGTATCAGCAGCAGCAGATTTTTGGTTGCTACTAGCTGCATTTTTAGAATTGATAGCATCGTAATCGTGGTCTTCTGTGAATAGCACTTCATAGGATTCTTTCAAAAATTCTTTTCCTTTTTCAGAGATTTTAAGAATTCCATAGCTCTCAATTTCTTTTACTAGTAATCCTTTTACCAAAGATTGACGAATAACAGCATGCCAAAACCCTTTGGATTTATGATTGCCTTTTCCATATTCTTCAAGAGCTTCTGATTTATGTTGTTTGATTAGAGCATTACTTTCCCCAACCAGTACTTTAACTATTTCTTTTGCTTTTAGCCTTTCGTTTACGGCTAAGACACACTCTATTAATTGTTTGATATACTCTTCACCATTAAATTTAGGTTTTGGATGTCGGCAATTATCACACATTTCATTGCAATTGGCTTCGTCAAACGATTCGCCAAAATAATGTAGAATATATTTCCTTCTGCACATGGACGTTTCGGCAAAAGAGATAGTTTCTAGTATGAGTTGACGTCCGATTTCCTGTTCAGCTACTGCTTTGCCTTGTAAAAACTTTTCAAGTTTTTCAATGTCATTATAGCTGTAAAAGGTCACGCAATTACCTTCTCCGCCATCACGACCTGCCCGTCCTGTTTCTTGGTAATAGCTCTCCAAACTTTTAGGAATATCGTGGTGAATAACGTATCGGATATCAGGTTTGTCAATCCCCATTCCGAAAGCAATTGTTGCAACAATAACATCCACATCTTCCATAAGAAAAGCATCTTGATGTTTGACACGTGTTTTATTTTCTAAACCAGCATGATAGGGCAGTGCATTGATGCCATTTACTTGAAGAGTTTCGGCAATTTCCTCAACCTTTTTTCTGCTTAGGCAGTATACAATCCCAGACTTGCCTTCATTCTGTTTAATGTACTTAATGATTTCTTTTTCTACATCAATTTTTGGTCTGATGTCGTAATAAAGATTATCTCTATTAAATGAATCGAAGAAAACAGGGCAATCAGTTATTCCTAAATTCTTTTGAATGTCTTCTCTAACCTTAGTAGTAGCGGTAGCCGTAAGAGCAATTATCGGAGCACGTCCAATATTTTCTATTATTTTTTTTAGATTTCTATATTCTGGTCTAAAGTCATGACCCCATTCGGAAATGCAATGTGCTTCATCTATAGCATAAAATGAGATTTTTTTATCTTTCAGATAATCTATATTTTCTTGTTTAGTGAGTGATTCTGGAGCTACATAAAGAAGTTTTGTTTTACCGCTTTCAACATCCTCTTTAACCTTTGCTACGTCTTTTTTGGAAAGGGAGGAATTAAGGACATGTGCTATTGAGTCGCTGTCGTTAAACCCTCTAATAGCATCTACTTGATTTTTCATTAATGCTATCAGTGGAGAAATAACTATTGCACATCCATCACTGATAAGAGCAGGTAGCTGATAACACATAGACTTACCTCCGCCTGTTGGCATGATTACAAAAGCATCATTACCATCAAGTGTATTTTGAATGATGGTTTCTTGTTGGCTTTTAAAACGGTTGAATCCAAAATATTTTTGAAGTTCATCCGTAAGAGATGTAATCTGTAAAGTCATTTAATTATAATCAAGCTAAAATTTGATACTTTTGCTTTAAAGTAATCCCTCTAAAATTAGAGAATTTATTTTATTAAATCAAATTTAGTCTATTGAAATCAATTAATGAAATAAAATCCATTGCAAAATCAACCATTGAGTTAGAAGGTCAATCTATTCTAAAACTTCTTGATTTTATTGATGATGATTTTGGCAAAATTGTTCAAGAAATTCTGAGCTCTAAGGGGCGATTAATTGTTACTGGAATAGGTAAAAGTGCAAACATTGCTCAGAAGTTGGTATCCACCTTCAATTCCACAGGTCAGCCATCTATATTTATGCATGCCGCTGATGCTCTACATGGTGATTTAGGAAATATTCAAAGTGAAGATATTGTAGTTTGCATTTCCAAAAGCGGTTCAACATCTGAAATAAAAACACTTATTCCGCTTTTAAAAGACATGGGGAATTCGATTATTGCCATTACAGGAAATTCTGAATCATATTTGTATCAACAATCTAATTGGACAATACTTTCAAAGGTTGATAAAGAGGCTTGCCCAAACAATCTTGCACCAACAACAAGTACTACTGCACAGTTGGTAATCGGGGATGCCTTAGCCGTTTCTTTATTGGAATGCAGGAATTTTTCAGATTTAGATTTTGCTAAATTTCATCCTGGAGGAGCTTTAGCTAAAAAACTATTTTTGAAAGTTGATGATTTGTGTTCTGATAATTCAATGCCTGGCGTCCTTCCAAATGAGACTATTAAAAATGTAATAGTAGAAATATCAAACAAGCGATTGGGAGCAACTGCTGTTATTGAAAACAATCAACTTCTTGGTGTAATTACTGATGGAGATATAAGGCGAATGCTTGAAAATGAAGGTTCAGATTGGAGCACTCTAAAAGCTAAAGACATTATGTGTGATAAGCCAAAAACTATTCAATGGAATGAGTTAGCAGCAAAGGCATTAACTATTATGGAAGACAATAATATTTCGCAACTTATAGTTTGTAAGGGAGACTCATACCACGGCATAGTGCATATTCATGACATACTAAAAGAAGGGATTTTATAATGAGAAAAATAGGAGAGGAGAAGGAACATTCTTTTTTAGATCATTTAGAAATTTTAAGATGGCATCTTATCAGAAGTGCAGCAGCTATTTTAGTCTTCACTACTTTGGCATTTATATTTCCAGAATTTTTATTCGATAAGATAATTTTGGCATCAAAAAGCCCTGACTTTGCTACCTATAAATTTTTCTGTTTGCTATCTGAAACCCTACACTTTGGAGAGGCATTGTGTATTAAAGAAGCACCATTTGAATTAATGAATATAAAGATGTCTGGTCAGTTTAGCACACATATAGTATCATCTTTAGTTGCTGGTTTTGTGTGTGCCTTTCCATATGTTTTTTGGGAAATTTGGCGTTTTATTAAGCCTGCTTTACATGGTAGTGAAAAAAAATACTCCAGAGGTGTTGTGTTTTACACCTCATTACTCTTTATTCTTGGGGTATTATTTGGATACTATGCTGTAGCTCCATTATCTGTTCAGTTTCTTGGCAATTATCAAGTCAGTTCTCAAGTAGTAAATCAGATTAATTTAAACTCCTTCATTTCGACAGTAACTACTGTCTGTTTAGCAAATGGTATAGTATTCTTATTACCTATTCTTATTTATTTCCTCAGTAAGTTAGGATTAATTTCTCCTGAGTTCTTAAGGCAATATAGAAAGCATTCCTTAGTTATACTTATGATTTTAGCCGCTATTATTACACCTCCAGACATTATGAGTTTAATTTTAGTGACTTTTCCGCTGATGCTGTTGTACGAGTTAAGTATTAAGGTATCTGCTAAATTTCAAGATAAGTAATGAAATTGAACGCGCAACATATTGTCAAAAAGTACCGAAACAGAAAAGTCGTTAACGAGGTTTCTTTGGAAGTAAACCAGGGTGAAATAGTTGGGCTTTTAGGTCCCAATGGAGCAGGAAAAACAACTTCTTTTTACATGATGGTTGGTCTTGTTAAGCCAGATGCTGGAAAGGTTTTCTTAGACGCTGATGAAGTTACGGAAGAACCTATGTATAGAAGAGCTCAGATGGGTATAGGTTATCTTGCACAAGAAGCATCTGTTTTCAGAAAGCTGAGTGTTGAAGATAATATTCTAGCTGTGTTAGAAATGACTGATTTAAGTAAGAAAAAGCAGTCTGAAAAACTAGAATCATTATTAGATGAGTTTGGACTTCAGCATATTAGAAAAAGCCTTGGAGATTTACTTTCTGGAGGTGAACGAAGGCGAACAGAAATAGCACGATGTCTAGCTACTGACCCTAAATTTATTCTATTGGATGAGCCTTTTGCAGGAGTAGACCCTATTGCTGTTGAAGATATTCAACATATAGTCTCTAAATTAAAAGACCGAAATATTGGTATCTTAATTACTGATCATAATGTTCACGAAACACTTTCCATTACTGATAGAGCCTATCTATTGTTTGAAGGTAAAATACTAAAGTCAGGAACTGCCGAGGAGTTAGCAGAAGACGAACAAGTTAGGAGAGTTTATCTAGGAGAAAACTTTGAGCTAAGAAGCTAATTCAGCTTCGTAGATTTCAAATTTGTAGCCTTCCATAATTTGATTGCAAAGTAATTCTGTACAAGCTTTATCAACTTTTTCACTTGCCTCAGACTTATCTTTAGCTTCTATTTCCAAGGTGATGTGCTTGCCAATTCTTACATTTGTTATTTCTGGTAAACCAACATTTTTCATGCTTCCACTAACAGCTTTTCCTTGAGGGTCTAAAAGTGCCTTTAGAGGCATTACATCAATCTCTGCAATAAATTTCATTTTCTTGGATTATTAATGTGCGATAATACTGAATACAAAAGTATAATAATTGGCACAGCTACAAAATGGAAAAGCAATAATAATATCATACTAATTCCAATTAAGATAAATCGATATTCATTACCCTTCCAATTGAAGGTCTTAAACTTTAGTGCTATGAAAGATATATTTGATACCATGAGCCAACATAAGCAAATAACAAATACAATTAGAACTATTTTTTGGGATAAAAACTCTAATAAAATACTTTCACTATTAAAGTGTGTGGCAATAGGTATGGATATAAAAAACAGGGCATTTGCGGGGGTTGGAAGCCCAATAAATGTATCGGACTGATTAGAATCAACATTAAACTTCGCTAATCTATAAGCTGAAAATAGTGGTATTAAAAAAGCGATATAAGCAATAGTGCTTAGTTCTGATTCGGAAGATAAAATAAGCTGGAATACAATTACACTTGGGGCTACACCAAAGGTGATTAAATCTGCAAGGCTGTCAAGTTGTTTGCCTAGTTCACCATTCACTTTCAATAGTCTGGCAAAGAAGCCGTCAAAAAAATCTAGAAAAGCGCCACTTAAAATGCATAGCGAAGCTGAGTATAAGTCATTTGAATAAGCGAATTGAATAGCTAATAAGCCAAAAAATAAATTACCTAACGTAAATAGATTCGGTATGTGTCTTAAAATGCTCAATAAATACGATATTTGTTACTGCAATAATACAAAAAGATGTATCGTAACCTATTACTTAGTTTTACTTCAGCCTTATTATTAGTTGTTTCGTGGTCCTCAGGTGGATTTCCCTTTCTTATATTTTTTGCGCTAGCACCATTATTTTCCATTGTTGAAAATACACCAACTAAGAAGCATGTATTTTTTTACTCATTCATTGTATTTGCTATTTGGAATTCAGGAACAACCTTTTGGATTTATCACGCAAGTCTATTAGGAGTAATAGCTGCCGTAGTTGTTAATAGTTTACTAATGTCAAGTGTTATTCTGTTATTTTCAATTGTTCGCACCAAATTTAATGACAGAAGAGCATGGTGGGCATTAATAACCTTTTGGCTAAGTTTTGAATATTTACACTTTAATTGGGATTTATCATGGCCTTGGCTGACATTGGGCAATGTATTTTCAACATATCCTAGTGTCATTCAATGGTATGAGTATACTGGAGTTCTGGGCGGTAGCTTATGGGTTTTACTCTTCAATGTGGTTGTTTATCATTCATTCAAGAATAAAAAAGTATACCGTTTGCCTACCCTTATTTTGATTTTGCCTTTTGTGTTTAATCTATTCATTTCAACAGAAGAAAACGGCGAGGAGATTAATATCGTAGTCGTTCAACCAAACATTGATCCCTATTTTGAAAAGTTTGACGGACTTTCTTCGCTAGAGCAATTAGAGAAATTTATAGAACTAGCCGAACCAGATCTAGACTCAACGGTTGATTACCTAATAGGTCCCGAAACGGCAATAGTAGATGGCTTATGGGAAAATAAAATTGAATATACAACTGAGCTTACTCTATTAAGAAAATTAATAGAAAAATATCCGAACTTAACAATTATTGCAGGGGCCTCAACCTACAGAGCCTATGATTCAAATGAGAATTTAAGTGAGACCGCTCGGAAATTCATTAATTCAGAAAGTTATTACGATGTATATAATTCGGCTTTGTGTATTTCTAAAGACGACTTATCAATCTACCATAAGTCCAAGCTAGTTCAAGGCGTAGAGTTTACACCATTCTCATTTTTATTAGAGAAGCTTGAATTTTTAACTATTGACTTAGGAGGCATTTCTGGTAGTTTAGGAACACAAGACTACAGAGAAGTATTTGCTGGTAAGGCTAATGTTGCACCAATTATTTGTTATGAATCTATCTTTGGTGAATATACCACAGAATATGTACGAAATGGTTCAGATTTATTTACGATTATAACTAACGATGGATGGTGGAAGGATACGCCTGGCTACAGACAACACCTTAATTACGCTAGCCTTCGAGCTATTGAATGTAGACGACCAATTGCCCGTTCTGCCAATACTGGAATATCTGCTTTTATAGATATTCGAGGAAAAATATTTCAGCCTACAAAATGGGGTGAAGAGGTTGTTATAAAAAGAACGCTAAGGACTCATTCAGCCAACACTTTTTATGTGCGTTTTGGCGATTATATTGGAAGAATATCGGCTTTTATAGCCGTAATGTTTATTTGTTTTACACTAGCTAAAAGTAAAGATTGAAAATTACTCAACAATAACTTCTTCTGAGTCACTGCTAACTTCCAAAGTAGAATCTGACATGGCAGTATCCATTTCAGTAATAACTTCTTCTTCAATAGTTTCAGTCATATATGGAATTATTTGCAGATTAACTTCCTCATTGGTATTTGAAGACTCGATAGAAACAGATGTATTCATCTGAGAGTTATTAAATGCAGGAGCAGTATTAGTTATGTTATAAAACCCAAATACAAATGCAGCCAATACAAGTGCCGCAGTGATGATAAATTCGCTTTGTTTCATGATAAAATATGATTTGTTAGGTGACAAGTTAAAAAAAATAATCCAATACAATTAATTCTTAGTCCTTTCAGATGCAATAATCATTAGTTTTGTAGTGTGAGACAAATAGCTACATATCATATAGCGAATGTTGAATCGTTCAAGCAAAATCTATTGTATTGGGCGTCTCAGTTTCAACAAACCGCTTCTTATATTGGAGATACGGCTGAAGAAAATGGCTTACACATGAAATATGATATGCTTGTTGGTGCCGATTCGATGTCAACACTTGTTTGCAATGCCGATTCGTTTAGTTTGCTGAGGTCTTTTCACGACACAAAAAAGGATTGGATCTTTGGATTTTTGAGTTATGATTTAAAAAATGAAGTTGAAGACTTACAATCCAATAATACGGATGAATTAAACCTTCCCAATCTATATTTTTTTCAACCAAAGTGGGTGTTTGAAATTATTGGTAATGATATCAGTATTCATTTTCCATTGGATACCCCTAGAAAGGAAATGAAGTTGATTTTTAAAGAAATAATGCTAACTAAAAACGATAGTAACAGCTCGTCTGCAGTGAATATGAATAGCAGAATTTCAAAATCA
This sequence comes from Flavobacteriales bacterium, assembly GCA_002862585.1. Taxonomy (GTDB): domain Bacteria; phylum Bacteroidota; class Bacteroidia; order Flavobacteriales; family UBA7312. Next base: position 11,042 of record PKDP01000070.1, read on the forward strand.
GAATATATTTCAACCTTTAATAAGTTACAAGAGCATATCAAAAGAGGAGATATTTATGAAGTTAATTTTTGTCAAGAGTATTTCGCAAAATCAGCAGAGTTAAATCCAGTAAACACATTTAGAAACCTTTATGAAATTTCGAACTCTCCATTTTCAGCTTTTTTCAGAACGAATGACTTTTATTTAATGAGTGCAAGTCCTGAACGATTTGTGAAGAAATTTGGTAATACCATTATATCACAACCCATTAAAGGGACACGAAAAAGAGGTAATTCAGTCGAGGAAGATTTGAAATTAAAAGAGGAGCTTCGCCAATGTCCAAAAGAGCAATCTGAAAATGTTATGATTGTTGATTTGGTGCGAAACGACTTGTCCAAAACAGCCGGGAAATCTTCAGTAAAGGTTGAAGAGCTATTCGGTATTTATTCTTTTACTCAAGTTCATCAGATGATTTCTACTATTACCTCTGAATTAAAAGATGATATTCACTGGAGTGAGGTTTTAAAGACTACATTTCCAATGGGTAGTATGACAGGATCACCTAAAATTAGGGCTATGCAGCTTATCGAAGAATATGAAACATTTAAAAGAGGATTGTATTCTGGCTCAGTTGGCTACCTAACCCCTAATGGGGATTTCGATTTTAATGTTATTATCCGAAGTATTTTGTACAATACCACAAATGGTTATGTTTCACTAGCTGTTGGAAGTGCAATTACTGCAAACGCTAAAGGAGATGATGAATATGCCGAATGCGAGCTAAAGGCAAAAGCTATGTTGGAGGTGCTAAATGCTTAATACACTATCTCAATTTATTTCTCAGCATAATCTAATTTCAAGTGATGATAAGCTGTTATTAGCTGTTAGTGGCGGTAAAGACAGTGTATGTATGATGCATTTATTTAGTGAATTGCCATATGAATTTGGGATTGTACATTGTAATTTTAAGCTCAGGGGTGATGAGAGCGAGTTGGATGAGCAGTTTGTTGGTGACTTGGCTAAAGATTTAGGAGTAGAATTTTATTCAAAATCATTTGATACTGTACTTTATGCTAGAAATAACAGCTTGTCTATTCAAATGGCAGCAAGAGATTTACGCTATCAGTTTTTTAATGAGGTTTTGCAGAAATATAATTATACCAAAATAGCAACAGCTCACCACTCTGATGATAGTGTCGAAACACTTTTAATAAAGAAAAGTAGAAAATCTAGTTTGGGAGCATTACAAGGTATTTCTATCAAAAATGGAAATATAATTCGACCGATGCTTGCTTTAAGTGTTCAGCAAATTGAGGGGTATATCAAAAATCAGTCCATTAAATTTAGGTTAGATAAATCAAACCTTTCATCAGACTATCAAAGAAATAGAATAAGGCATGAAGTCATGCCAAATTTGTCTAAGTCAGAGTTACTGCGCGAGATTGAAGAAAATAAGCGTATATACTCCAAGCTATTAAGTGATACAGAGTATTATTTAGAACGTCACACAATCGAAAAAGATGGCGCTAAGTTTTTTGAAATTGAGCATTTAAAAAATCTGATTGATAAAGATGAAATACTGTACGAATGTCTTAAAAATTATGGGCCTTTTAATTGGAAAGATGTATTTGCTTTGCTAGACGCAGAAGTTGGTAAGCAAGTTTTAAATTCAGAATATCGAATCGTTAAAGAAAGAAATGCCCTTTGTCTATCAGAAATACCATCGAAAGCAGAGATGAGTATTCAAATTCATGAAGAAAGTCGAATGATAAAGCAGTCTATGCCCTTGAAGATTGAAATTCATGATTTCTCGTCTTTCAAATTAATTAAGGATAGTAAGGTGTCGGTGCTAGATTATGATAAGCTACATTTTCCATTAACATTAAGAAAATGGAAGAATGGTGATGCATTTACGCCACTTGGAATGAAGGGGAGAAAAAAAATAAGTGATTATTTGATTGATAAAAAAATCTCAACCATTCAAAAAGAAAATACTTGGGTGATTTGTTCGTTAGATGATATTGTATGCATAGTTGGAGAGCGTATAAATGAGTCTTACAAACTTGTCGCAGAAACAGAAAAAGTTTATCTTGTCCAACCTTTGAAAAATCAATCATGAGTGATGAATTATTATTTGAAGAAAGTCAGCATTTAGGCTATAACCGTTTGTCTTTTTTAAGGCGTATGGTGCTTGCTCTTTTCTGCTTTTTATCGTTTTACTGGTCCGAAGAGACACAAGAAGCTATAGGTTCTGGAAATCTATTATTTTTTCTTGGTGTAGCCATATTATTTGTGTCAGCCGTACTCGTTTTTATCCTTCACTTCAAAACGAAAGTTGTCAATGGAAGCCTCATTTTGGAGGGACTATGGACAGCTCGAAAAGTGAAGATCGATATGTCATCCATCAAAAGTGTTTCTAAAATAAAATACAGTCGTTTCTTCTTTAATAGAGCCGTGTACAACCTTCATAGAAAAGGTGCTATACATTTTTATACTAGAGGAAAAGAATGTATAGAATTAATTGATAAGGATGGTTTACGATATCTAATTGGCAGTCAAAAGCCCTCAGAACTACTATTAGCTTTACAACAACAGATAAATAAATAATTATGAAAAAGAATCTTTTAGCCCTTATATTTTTCTTACCAAGCTTACTGTTTTCCCAAATTTTCAATCCTGTTGAATGGAGTTTTTCACAAGAGGATTTAGGTGATTCAGAATATAATTTAGTTTTCGAAGCGAACATAGAAGATGGTTGGTATGTGTACTCTCAATATGTAGGTGATGACGGCCCAATCCCAACAGAGTTCACCTTTTTTGATGCAAAGGACTATGAATTAGTTGGAAATGTAGAAGAAGGACAATCTATTGAAGAGTTTGATCTGAACTTTGATATGGTACTAAAGTATTTCAAGAAAAAAGCAATTTTCAATCAAAAAGTTAAACTATTAAGTAATTCGGCGACTGTAAGCGGTGAGTTTGTGTTTATGGTTTGTGACGAGGCTCAATGCTTACCTCCAGAGTATGTTGAGTTTTCATTTGATCTAGGAAATGCAGAATCAAGTACCGACACTGAAACTGTTGTAGAAGAAGAAAGCGAATCGTCATCCTTACTAAATTTGGTATCTTCTGATGATAGTTCACATTTAGATAAGGAGAAAGATGATGATGAAAAAGGGCCTAAAAAAGGGATGTGGAGTATATTTTTTATTGCATTTTTTAGTGGTTTTGCAGCATTACTAACGCCTTGTGTATTCCCTATGATTCCAATGACGGTAAGTTATTTTACCAAGCAAAGTAAGAGTAAAGCAAAGGGAGTTTCTAACGCTATTATTTATGGTTTATCAATCATATTCATTTACGTTGCGTTGGGTGTTGGTGTATCGGCAGTCTTTGGGCCTGAAGTACTGAATAGTATGGCTACAAATGCGTATTTCAATATTGCGTTTTTTGTATTGTTAGTTGTTTTTGCAGCATCTTTTTTAGGTGCTTTTGAGTTGACTCTCCCACACTCATGGATAAATAAGGCAGATAAAGCCTCTGATAAAGGAGGATTAATTGGTATTTTCTTTATGGCTTTAGTGTTGGCTTTAGTATCATTTTCTTGTACAGGACCAATTGTAGGGACGCTCTTAGTTGAGGCGGCATCAGGCGGTAATTATATGGGGCCAATTATTGGGATGTTAGGCTTTTCGTTAGCCATAGCATTGCCATTTGCACTTTTCGCAGCTTTCCCAGGATGGTTAAATTCATTGCCTCAGTCTGGTGGTTGGTTGAACTCTGTAAAGGTAGTTTTAGGATTTTTGGAGTTGGCATTAGCCTTTAAATTTCTTTCAAATGCGGACTTGGTTTGGCAAACTCACCTTTTAGAAAGAGAAGTATTTATAGCGATATGGATAGTCATTTTTGGACTTCTCACGATGTATTTATTGGGGATTTTCAAGTTATCTCATGATAGCAATTTAGAGTATCTTTCCGTAGGTCGATTATTTACAGCCATACTTACGGGTGTATTAACTATTTATATGATTCCAGGTTTGTGGGGAGCACCATTAAAATTAATTAATGCTTTTCCACCACCAATGCATTATAGCGAATCGCCATACGGTGTTGGATATACTGCTGGTGGAGGTTCAGTAGAATCGCACGATAATCACGAGGGACAGCATTTAGGACCTCAAGGTTTGATGGTCTTTCACGATTACGAAGAAGGACTTGCCCACTCAAAGAAAGTAGGATTACCAGTAATGATTGATTTTACGGGTTGGGCGTGTGTTAACTGCCGTAAAATGGAAGAGCAAGTATGGTCTAACCTAGAGGTTAAGCAAACTCTAAAAGAAGAGGTGGTACTTATCTCATTGTATGTCGATGAACGAACGCCTCTTGCTGAAGAGGAACAATATGAAACTACTATTGCTGGCAAAAAGAAGAAGGTAAGGACTGTAGGAGACAAATGGACGGTGCTACAAGCTGAAACGTACAAAACAAACTCACAGCCTTATTATGTTATTCTTGATCACGATGAAAATCAATTAGGTGTCTCAGCAAACTATCAAGACTATGGTGAGGTTGGTTTATTCAAATCGTGGCTAGATAATGGTATAGAAGAATTCTACCAGTAAAAAGGTAGATTAAAATAAACTTAAATGCTTTTGCAAAAATTTATTCTTGTAGGAGTCATCTTGTTGTATAAATTCAATGAATGATTTTTCAATAGGATTTTTTTCTGTTAGTTGATTTGTTTGAAAATATCCATTTTTTAGTTCTATTTGCATATTCATTTTATTAAAATTTTGGATTTATATTTTATCATAGAAGTTTTAGCAGTTGTATTTGGACTGATATACATATGGCTATTAATTAAGGAAAGAATAGAGTGTTGGATTTTTGGCATATTGGGGTCTTTATTGAGCATCTTTTTATTCGTTCATACCAAGCTATATTCTGAGGCTATATTGTATTCGTATTATGTGGTTATTGGCTTTTATGGTTATTATTTATGGAGTCGAAAAAGTAAAGACGATTCAGTATTAAGAATCAGTGACGTGAACCCAGTCAGCCATGTCTATTATATTTTATCATCATGTGTTCTAGCATTTTCTTTGGCTTGGTTTTTTAATACCTATACAGATGCAGAACGGCCCTACATAGATTCTTTTACGACTGTTTTTAGTTTTCTTGCCACTTTTCTTGAAGCAAAGAAGGTCTTATCTTCATGGAAATATTGGATAGTTATCAATGGGCTTACTATTGGGCTTTATTTCGATAAAGGACTAGACATTTATGCTGGCCTTATCTTGGTGTATTTCATCATGTCTTTTGTAG
>PKDP01000102.1 GCA_002862585.1 Flavobacteriales bacterium
TGATAGTATAACTATGGCAACATTGATGAAATTATTTGAAATCAAAATTGTAGCCAATAAGTTATTTGGCTTTTGCATGAGTTTTTTTATCTGACTTACAGATTCTTCATCTTTGTCAGCAAGTTTTGACGATTCAAGAGAGAAAAAAGCTACCTCAGAGCCTGAAATAAGTGCTGAGGAGATTAGCAAAAGCAAGATGCCAAGCACAGCAAAAACTAGGCTTGAGTCGAAGCTTTGGTTAGCAAAAGTTTGTAAAAGAGTGATGATCTGTTCAGGGTCGTCGTCCAAAAGGTGTTCGTTTTAATTAAAATTTAGAATGGTAAATCGTCGTCTGGTGCATCCTGAATAGGAGGCGTTGCCGCATTGCTATTATTGTCAATAGCATTTTCTGAATTGTCAGACTTTTTACCAAGCATTTCTAAGCTGTCACACATTATTTCAGTAGTATACCTAGTAACACCATCTTTATCTTCCCATGAACGGGTTCTCAATTTACCTTCAATGTATACGCTGTTTCCTTTTTTGAGATAAGGCTCCACCACTTTAGCGGCTAGTCCACCTCTAGTAACAATTGTATGCCATTCGGTTTGAGTTACTTTCTCGTTTGTGTTTTTTTTGATGTACGTTTCGGAAGTTGCAATAGGAAAACGCGCTAAAGAGCCGCCGTTTTCAAAATGTCTTACTTCAGGGTCTTTGCCCAGATTTCCAACTAGTATAACTTTGTTTACGCTTGCCATTTTTTATGATTTAAGGGTTTCACATTCACATCCAAATATAAATAAAAATATATGAGTTAATTTATTAAATCGAGGTATTTTTCAACTAATCTTGGTATTGCGAGAGTGTCTAAATCCTTAATTTTAATAGTTTGATATGAATGGTTTTGGAGATTATTATTACAGTTAATTTCCCAAAAACGAGCGTAAATTATTCTATGACTTAAGATGTGCCTAATCTCTTTTATTGAGTCAATTTCTATATTAGTATTTACAATCCATTTTTGAAATGTATTGTCCTTCAAAATGTTTTCCTCTGATTTTTTTTCAGTATTTACTATTAATGGAAATTCAAATAAATTCATCCATATGCCCTTTTCTGTACGTTTATTCACTAAAGTACTACCCTTTGTTTTGAAGAAGAAATAGTCAAAATAAAGCACTTTCGATTCGTTCTTTTTTATTTTGACTGGAAAAGATTCAATGGAATTGCTGCTAAACGCGATGCACTCATTATTTAATGGGCATTTTTCACAATTTGGATTTTTAGGTTTACACATCATAGCACCAAACTCCATAATAGCCTGGTTATGAGTGTCTGCGCGTTTAGTGTCTAAAAGCGTGTTTGCTAAATTTGAGAAATATTTTTTTCCTTCAGTACTATTTATTGCTAAATCTATGCCGTAAAACCTTGAAAGCAGTCTGAATACATTGCCATCAACTACAGCGTGAGGCAGTTTGTATGCAAATGAAGCTATGGCGGAAGCAGTATATTCACCAACACCTTTAAGCTCCAGAATATCTTTGTAATTGGTTGGGAAACCACCCATTTCAGCTATTTGTTTTGCTGCAAAGTGTAAATTCCTTGCTCTAGAGTAATAGCCTAACCCTTGCCAGAGTTTAAGCACTTGCTCTTCATCGGCATTAGCTAAGCTATCAACAGTAGGAAAACACTTTATAAACTTCTCGTAGTAGGGTAAGCCTTGCTTAACTTGGGTTTGTTGTAATATAACTTCTGATAACCAAATGTTGTAGGGATTTGTAGTGTTTCGCCAAGGTAAGTATCTTTTAAATTCTAAGTACCAGCTAATAATTTTGGATGAAAATTGCATTAAGTCGTTGAGTATAAGGTGTTAAAAGTAACGCTAAGTATCAAAATTTAAATAAAAAGTGAGTATATTTGCAGTAAATTTAAAACATTTAAGCATCTTTTTAAGATTGAGGTTATGACAAAGTTAGAAATTGTAAACTCCATTTCAGATAAAATTGGTGTAGAAAGAGTTGATGTACAGGCTGTTATAGAAGCATTTATGCATGAAGTCAAAGGCTCACTTTCCAATGGAGAAGATGTGTTTTTGAGGGGATTTGGATCTTTTATTGTGAAAAAGAGAGCGGAGAAAACGGGTAGAGATATTTCAAAAAATACGACTATCATAATCCCTGCTCATAACATACCCACCTTTAAACCTTCAAAAGAATTTGTAAATAAAGTAAAGACTAACGTTCAGCTTTAATTTTTTCTGAGCGTAAAGGAAATTTAAGAAACATATAAAACATTTGGTTATGCCGAACGGAAAAAAAAGAAAAAGACATAAGATGGCTACTCACAAACGCAAGAAGCGTTTAAGAAAGAATAGACACAAGAAAAAGTAGAATACTTTCTACTAGTATCAATCTGGGGGTGCATTCTATCTATTGTAGAAATGTATTCCTGTATGCCACTATATTTTGAAATATGAACTGCTAGTAGATTCTAGACCTAACGAGGTTGTTATTGCTTTACTTCGTGATAAGCAATTATTAGAACTACACAAAGAACCAGTAGGAACAAAATTCTCAGTTGGTGATATTTTTTTAGCAAAAGTCAAAAAGATTATTACCGGTTTAAATGCCACTTTCGTTGACGTTGGTTACGAAAAAGACGGTTTTTTACACTACCTTGACCTAGGAATTAAGTTCAAAACATTCCAGAAATTTACTGAAAGGAATATTGGAGGTAAGCTAAATACAGCCTCTCTAAGAAACTTCAAGCTTGAACCTGAGATAGATAAATCGGGATCAATAAACGATGTCCTGAAATCAGGAAATCAAATTCTTGTACAAGTTGCCAAAGAGCCTATCTCTACCAAAGGTCCTCGATTAACTACAGAAGTAACTATCGCAGGTCGTTACATGGTGTTAGTGCCCTTTTCCAATAAGGTTTCTATTTCTCAGAAAATTGAATCTAATGAAGAGAAGAAGAGGCTTAAAAAGCTTGTTCAAAGTATAAAGCCACCTGGATTTGGTGTAATTATCAGAACTGTAGCCCAAGGTAAAATGGTTGCAGAGCTAGACGCTGATATCAAGTTTTTATACAAGAAATGGCAAAAAATGTACAAGCAGACAAAGAAAGTTACTCCTCCAGCGAAGGTATTAGGTGAACTAGGAAGAACAGCATCTTTGTTGCGTGACGTATTGAACGATGACTTTGTTTCAATACTAGTTAATGATGAAAAGTTACATTTAGAGATTAAAGATTACATCACTACAATATCTCCAGATCAAGAAAAAATAGTTCGACTATACAAAGGGAATGTGCCATTATTTCAAAAATTTCAGATAGAACGACAGATTAAATCCTCATTTGGTAAGACTGTAACTATGCGTAAGAGCACTTATCTTGTAATTGAGCATACAGAAGCCATGCACGTTATAGACGTTAACAGTGGTAAGCGTGTGAATTCAAAACAAGATCAAGAGGCAAACGCTTTAGAAGTTAATTTAATTGCCGCAGAAGAAGTTGCTAGACAATTACGATTACGAGATATGGGTGGTATTATAGTCGTTGACTTTATTGATATGTACAATGGTGAAAACCGTAAGAAGCTCTTCGATTCTTTAGTTGGCTTTATGTCAAATGACAAGGCAAAGCATCACATACTTCCACCTTCTAGGTTTGGTCTAGTAGAAATTACACGACAAAGAGTAAGACCGGTCCTCAATATCGAAACAAAAGAAGGATGTCCTTCATGTAAAGGCACAGGTAAAATAGAAGCCAGTATTTTATTAATTGATGAAATTGGTCAGAAACTTGCTAAGGCTGTTAATAAGAGTGAAAATGTAATACTCAAAACGCATCCATTTGTAGCAAGTCATATCAACAAAGGATGGTTTAAAAATCAACGCCGTACATGGGCTAACGATTATGGATGTAAGCTTACTGTTGAGGAGGACACTACATATCATTTATTGCAATACCGTTTCTTTAATAAAGAACGAAAAGTAATAAACGTTTAAGAGGAAATAATTTCCAGATCTTTTAATTTATTTCGATTTTTTACTAGCGGAATAAGTGCAAGTGTTAGAAAGGCTGCACCGACCAAATATCCATATCTTATATTTTCAGAAGAAGCGAAAAATGGCATTGAGAATAGTATTATCATAAATGTTCTTATAATAATACTCATGGAATTAAATACGCCACCACTTCTACCAATAATATTATTTGATACCTTTTCAAAAATATAGGTAATCCTTAGTATTCGAGTGCCAGCATTACACAATCCAATAACTAAACTCACAGAGAATAATATAGCAACACTTTTAGTGAATGTTAGCAGTATACAGGACGCGATCGTTAATACCATTAAAATAATGATGCTAGTTATAATATCAGTTCTTTTAGTAATTGCACGGATACCAAAGCCAGCTAAAAGTGCTCCTATAGAATAGTATACTTCAGAAGAAGCGAAAACATCTGCACTTTCATTTAGATAATGACTGACATAGGCAGGTACTAATACAAATATCTCTACTATTAAAAAAGTGAATATAGCATATGAACATACACCGAAAATAAATAATAGTGGATTCTCTTTCAGAAACTTAAAGCCTTTGTAAAGACGCGTAAACATACTTCCCTGATCAATCTCTTTTTTAATCAATGGAATGTGTTTAATAAATAATATAATGATGAATGCACACAAGTATGTAAAAGCATCCATCAAGAATATTTCGTGAATTTCCCAGGCTACAAAGTTAAATGGTAGGGGGATGTTTAGCCCTAAAATATTCAGTGTTCCATCAGTAGTGCCTGTCAATAATATAGCTGCAAAACCACCCGCAAATATGCTTGTTGATTGACCTTGTATTTCTATGTAGGCATTAAGTTTAGCATAATTTTTAGGCTCTGTTATTTCCTGACCAAAAGCATACAAATTCGGATAGTGAATGTTGTAGTGGAGCATTGTTGTTCCAAAGACAGCAAGGGCTAAAATCCACGGTGTGGAGCCATTTATTATTCCATAAGATGCAATGGAACCTATAATAATTGCACAAATTAGGTTAGAAAAAAGAAATAATTTCTTTCTAGAGTAATTATCAATTAGAGTGCCAGAATAAAGCCCCCAAAATAGGCTGAAAAAAGTAAGAAGAGCATAGCCCATAGCATAAGTCCCACTCATACCCAATATATCGGCAAAATACCAAGGGATAGCAATCATACTAATTCCTTGAGCGAAGCCAGAAATGATGTTTGCAAGAAATAATAAGCCAATTGCTTTTTTATTTTTCATTGGGTACAAAAATACTACCTTTGAAAGGATGGGGGAGAAAATATATGATATAAAAGTTGCCAAAGAAAAAATCCAGCATTATTGCGCTATTATGGATCGCTGTCAATTTCAGGTTATGACAAAGCTCAAAAGCTACGGTTTAAGTTCAGGATTATCAGAAGATATTTTAGTTGAACTCATTCAAAATAAATTTGTGGATGAAGAGCGATTTGCAAGAGCGTATTGTAGCGGAAAGTTCAAAATAAAAAAATGGGGAAAAAGAAAAATAGCCTTTGAACTTTCTAAATTAAAAGTTCCAAAAAGTTGTGTTTCCTTAGGAATGCAAGAAATAGATGAGCAAGATTACCTTGATGCCATAACGCAATTAGCCCATAAAAAACATGCTATGCTGAAGGATAAAAATCCTTTTGTGAAAAAGAAGAAAATAGTTGACTACATCCTTAGAAAAGGCTATGAGTCTGAATTGGTTTGGGAATGTGTACACAAGCTTTAAAACATTAAATTTGTAGTCAATGGCCAGTCAAGAGCAAATTGAAAATATAAAAACAAGAATCTCAGAGTTGGAGGGTTTTTTGTCTATCCCAGATAAAAAGAGTTTCGTAGAAGAGCAGGAGCTACAAGCTCAAGATCCTAATTTTTGGGATGATCCTAAAAAGGCGGAACAACATTTAAAAAATATCAACAAGCAAAAAGTATGGGTTACAGCATTTAACGAACTTCAGAATAGTTTCGATGACCTTTTTGTTCTGTTTGAGTTTTTTGTTGATGGTGATGTAGAAGAGTCAGAAATGAATCAACAGTATGACCAATGTTTGCAAAAGCTAACCGATTTAGAATTCAAAAATATGCTTAGTAAGGAAGAGGATAACCTTCCTGCTATTATGACTATTAATCCCGGTGCTGGAGGTACTGAAAGTCAAGACTGGGCAGAGATGCTTATGCGTATGTACATTATGTGGGGTGAAAAAAATAATTTTAAAGTCAAAGAATTAGACTTTCAATCAGGTGATGCGGCGGGAATTAAATCCGTTACCTTACAATTTGATGGTGACTTTGCTTTCGGAAATCTCAAAGTTGAAAATGGTGTGCATAGACTTGTTCGTATTTCTCCATTTGATTCAAATGCTAAACGACATACTTCCTTCTCATCTGTATTTGTGTATCCACTTGCTGATGATTCTATTGAGATTGAAATAAACCCTTCTGAGATAAGTTGGGACACCTTTAGAGCAGGCGGAGCAGGGGGTCAGGGAGTAAATAAGATTGAGACTGCAGTTAGGCTAAAGCATACACCTACCGGAATCATTATCGAAAACTCTGAAACGCGCTCTCAATTAGAAAATAAAGACAAAGCTCTTCAGCTTTTGAAGTCCCAGTTATATGAGATAGAGCTAAGAAAAAGGCAGGCAGAAAAAGATAAGATTGAAGGATCAAAGAAGAAGATAGAGTGGGGCTCCCAGATTAGAAACTATGTCTTACATCCCTACAAAATGGTAAAGGATTTAAGAACTGAACACGAAACCTCAAACACTCAAGCAGTACTTGATGGTGAAATCAACGATTTTATAAAAGCCTATTTAATGGAATTTGGTCAAAATTAGACATTATGGAAGTTACAATTTATCATAACCCTAGATGCAGTAAAAGCAGACAAGCTTTATCTTTATTAGAAAGTAAAGGAAATAAACCTATTGTAGTAGAATATTTAAAAAACCCATTAACAACTGAGCAATTATCTCAGATAATAAATGAGTTAAATATTAAACCTATAGATTTGGTTCGTAAAAATGAATCTATCTGGAAAGAAAATTACAAAGGAAAAGAGTTAAGTGATGACGAGATAATAAAAGTAATGATTAGTAATCCAATACTTATTGAGCGTCCAATAGTGTCAAGCAGTAAGGGAGCTGCAGTTGGTAGACCACCAGAAAATGTGTTGAGTGTGTTGTAAGACTATTCTAGTTCTTCAACCAAGTCTTTATTTTTATAAGACTCGATGAACCAAGCACCAATCCAGTAAGGTAAAAAACTAATAATGAAAGTAAGTAACCAAAACGCCATAATTGCGACAACTAAAAAGAGTAGAAAACCGATAAACATATCTTATATTTTGAATTAACTTTGTGCAAAAGTAAGTGTTAATTATCTAATAAAAAAATCATGAGCTATAGAATTGAAAAAGATACAATGGGAGAAGTAAAAGTGCCTTTAGACAAGTATTGGGGTGCTCAAACTGAACGTTCAAGAAACAATTTCAAAATAGGTCAATCCTCTAGTATGCCGCTGGAAATAATCTATGGCTTTGCTTACTTAAAAAAAGCGGCAGCACATGCTAACTGTGAATTAGGAGCACTTTCTTCTGAAAAAAGAGACTTGATTTCACAAGTTTGTGATGAAATACTGGATGGTCAGCATGACGAACAGTTTCCTTTGGTGATTTGGCAAACAGGCTCAGGCACTCAGTCAAATATGAATACCAATGAAGTTATAGCCAACAGAGGCCACGTTATTAGTGGCGGTAGTCTTACAGATACCGATAAACGTATTCATCCAAATGATGATGTCAATAAATCACAGTCGTCCAACGATACCTTTCCAACAGGAATGCACATTGCAGCCTATAAAATGATTGTAGAAACAACTATTCCGGCAGTCGAATTACTAAGAAATACATTAGCTAAGAAGTCGTCTGATTTTATGATGGTGGTCAAAATTGGAAGAACGCACTTGATGGATGCAACCCCTTTAACGCTTGGGCAAGAGTTCTCTGGATATGTTTCTCAGCTAGACCATGGTCTAAAAGCTCTAAATAATACACTAAGCCATCTTTCTCAGTTAGCACTTGGTGGAACTGCAGTTGGAACTGGTATTAATACCCCTGATGGCTATGCCGATTTAGTGGCACAAAAGATTGCGGAGTTTACTAACTTTCCTTTTGTTAGTGCCGAAAATAAGTTTGAAGCCTTAGCCGCTCACGATGCTATTGTAGAATCACATGGAGCATTAAAGCAATTGGCTGTTTCTTTAAATAAAATAGCTAACGACATTCGCTTATTAGCATCAGGGCCTAGAAGTGGTATTGGAGAAATAACTATACCATCGAATGAACCTGGCTCATCCATAATGCCTGGAAAAGTTAATCCAACCCAATGTGAAGCATTAACAATGGTTTGTGCTCAGGTTATAGGAAATGATGTAGCAATTGGAGTAGGTGGTTTGCAAGGGCATTATGAACTTAATGTTTTTAAACCCATGATGGCAGCAAACATTTTACAGTCGGCACGATTAATAGCAGATGCATGTGTATCTTTCAATAATAACTGTGCCATAGGTATTGAGCCAAATTATCAGAATTTGAAGAAAAATTTAGATAATTCGTTGATGTTAGTAACTGCTCTAAACACTAAAATTGGCTATGAGAAAGCAGCTAAAATTGCTAAAACTGCTCATGAAAACGGTACAACACTAAAAGAAGAAGCGGTAAACTTAGGATACCTCACTGCTGAAGAGTTTGACCAATGGGTTAGACCAGAAGATATGTGTGGGAGTTTGAAATAAGTTAGACGTAATTCTCTCCTTTATTTCGTTTTACATCACTAACAAACTGTTTGATTTGTTGCTCGTTTTCTGTCTTACAGATTAAAAGGGTGTTGTCATTATCAATTACAATATAGTCTTCCAAGCCCTCAACAACAACAACTTTACCATTAGGAGCATTAATAATATTGTTTTTTGAGTTATAAAGCATTACACCATCACCGATAACACCGTTATTATTCTCATCTATTTCTAGGTGACCGTGCAATGAACCCCAAGTACCTAAATCACTCCATCCAAAATCAGAAGGGTAAACACATACATTTTCAGCCTTTTCCATTAATCCATAATCGATTGAAATGTTCTTACAACCAGGGAAAACTCTATTGATGAATTCTTCCTCTTTGTCGGTATTAAAGTAGTCTATTCCGTCGCGAAAAGTATCGTATAAATCTCTTAAGTGCTTTCTTAGTCCTAATGTAATAGACTTAGCACTCCAAATGAAAATACCAGAATTCCACAAGAAATCACCACTTTCTAGAAACTGATTGGCAAGTTCAAGATTAGGTTTTTCAGTAAATGTTTTCACTGAATGAATATGTTGGCTAAAACCTAAATTTTCTTCATTATATTGAATATATCCATAGCCAGTATCAGGTCTTGAAGGCTTTATTCCTAGAGTCAATAAATAGCTGTTTTTGGAACAGACCTCAAAACACTCGTTTACGATTCTTGTAAATTCATTCTCATTAGTAATGAGATGATCTGATGGGGCAACTATAATATTTGCTTCAGGATTTATATTATTAATTTTAAAAGAAGCATATGCGATACAAGGTGCCGTATTTCTCATAGCGGGTTCGCACAAAATATTACTTTCCTTAATATCCTTTAGTTGTTCAATACAGAGGTCTTTGTAATTTACGTTTGTAACGACCAGTATATTTTCAGTGGGGCAAAAGTTGCTTAGTCTTCTAAATGTTTGTTGAATAAGGGTTTCGCCTGTTCCGAGTATGTCTAAAAATTGCTTAGGAAATGTAGTTCTACTCATAGGCCAAAATCGTGAGCCTATCCCACCAGCCATTATAACAGCAAAATTATTAGTATTCATATGCTTATGAAGTTTGAGTTGTAAAAGTACAAAATCAAATTTTAACCTCAGCTAAGGGGTTAAAAACATACCTTTTGTTATTCGAAAGAGATTTGCACTGATATCGTTTTTTTAATCGTTTTTCTTTTAAATATTTCTTACCATTTGAGGTTTCAAAAACAGTTCCGTTAGGAATGTCAGAAATAGTTAGAATATGTTTTTCATCAAATTGCCTTAGAGCTTTTACAAGCTCAAAATCGGAACTTGTCGATGCTTTTGGATTTTTTAAATGAAGAGCAAGGTGTTTTTGTATTTCTTTTGGAAAGATAGGCAGAAAAGGAATCATAAGTTTCTGAAACGTCATTTTCCATTCCTTACCATGTGGCAATACTCTTGGTGAATACTCTTCTTTTACTAACATATGAGCAATTTCATGAGTTAAGGTAATAAGAAAAGAGTAGGGGTTTAGGTCATTATTAATTGAAAGATGGTGTTTACCTTTATAAAAACGATAATCACCTAGTTTGGTAGCTCTCGATTTCTTGATAGATAGTTGGCAATTATAATCTGTTAACCACTTTTTTATAGAACCAACAGATTCTTTAGGAAGAAAAGAGTCTAAACTTTGCATTAACTCAATAATTGATATGCTGCAAAGCTAGCTAGATAGGCTAAGAGACTCATATAGATGAACTGTATGATAGGCCATTTCCAGCTGTTTGTTTCCCTGTAGACAATAGCCAATGTACTCATGCATTGCATCGCAAAGGCATAAAAGAGCATGAGCGAGAGAGCCACCGCTGGAGTAAAAAATGCTTCTCCTGTGTTGGGGTTTTTATGAGACATTAACTTTTCCCTAATCGACTTAGTGTTGTCTGCATCTCCAACACTATAAATGGTGGACATTGTTCCAACAAACACTTCTCGAGCAGCAAAAGACGTAATAAGTGAAATTCCAATTCTCCAATCAAAGCCAAGTGGGCTAATTACAGGTTCAATACTTTTTCCAATAATACCTGCGTATGAAGCCTCTAGTTTCTCGCTGGCAATTTCTACTTCTGCATTTTCAGAATATTGGTATTTTTCTTCTATTTCTTGAAATTTGTCTGAGGGACCATAGGATGAAAGAACCCAAAGAACGATTGAAATAGCAACAATAATTTTTCCTGCATCAATCAAGAATACCTTTACTTTCTCAAAAATAGTTAGTCCAACAGTTTTCCAGTCAGGTACTTTATATGTAGGCATTTCCATTACAAAATAGCCTCTTTCTTTAGATTTTAAAATATACTTCATTATCCAAGCAATTGATATTGCCGATACAAAGCCTATGAGGTAGAACCCCATCATAGTAAGCCCTTGAAGGTTAAATATGAGCCATTTTTGGTCGGCTGGTATCATCATAGAAATGAGTAAGGTATAGACTGGTAGTCTTGCCGCACAGCTCATGAGGGGAACAACCATTATAGTGATGATTCTTTCTTTCCAATTAGGAATAGTTCGTGCTGACATTACAGCCGGAATAGCACATGCAGCACCGCTTAATAATGGTATTATTGAACGTCCACTTAGTCCAAATCCTCTAAGCAATTTATCTGTTATGAAACTTACTCTTGACATATATCCTGTGTCTTCAAGTATGGCAATGAATGCAAATAGGAAGGCAATTTGAGGAATGAAAATAACTATACCTCCAAGCCCAGCTATAATACCGTCAACAATTAAACTGTTTAGTGCTCCTTGCGGTAATGAATTGCCAACAAATTGTGAGAGTTGAGCAAATGCATTATCTATAATTTCCATTGGATATTCAGACCATGAGAATACAGCTTGAAAAATGAGAAATAGAATAGCTAAGAAAATACCAAAACCTAAAATGGGATGAGTGAGTATGTTATCTAGCTTTTGAGTAAGGCTATTGTTTTTACTAAACTCAGGGTATTTCACACATGCGTCAATGAGCTTATCTATGGCCTTATATCTTCTTACTGTTTCTGTAGCTTGCGATCTTTTCGGGTTGAATTTTAATTCTTTAGCAAGTCCTTCAAAATGCGATTTTTCTTTTTCAGATAAGCCAGTGATAGTTTTATAATTACAAGCGATTTGAAAAGCGTTATAGTCACTTTTGAGGGTTAACTTATTTTGAATATTGCCTATAAGTTCTGGAGCAAGATTTTTTATATCTACAAAACAACTAGGTATTTCAAAATCGTTGATGACCTTGATGATAGCTTGTTTTAGGTTACCTATGCCAATCTTTTTTCTAGCATTTATCGGCACTACAAGAATGCCAAGTTGATCACTTAGCAGATCTATGTCAATTTCCACGCCGTCAGCAGTAATTAAATCCATCATACTAAGCGCCAAAATGCAAGGTGTATTTAGATCAATAACCTGAGTGGCTAAACATAAAGAACGCTTGAGGTTTGAGGCATCAGCAATAATGATGTTGACATTAGGGTGGTGCTCGTTTTTAGAATCACATAGAATCTGAAACGTTACACTTTCATCAACAGACTTTGGATACAGGCTGTAAGTTCCCGGAAGGTCAATAAACTCAGTATCTACTTTATTTTTACTAGCTAATTGTGAAATTTGGCATGCGCCGACTTTTTTGTCAACGGTAATACCAGGAAAGTTTCCTACTTTTTGATTTAAGCCGGTCAGGGCATTAAATAATGTTGTCTTTCCACTGTTTGGATTTCCAACTAAGGCTACTTTAATTTTTTGTGAAAGCGTCAACGACTATTTAATTTCGTTAACAAAAATCGTTTTAGCTTCAGACTTTCTCATGCTCAATAAATAGCCTGAGATAGAAACAGCTATGGGGTCACCTAACGGAGCTTTACGCTCAATGTATATTTGTTCACCTGGAAGGCAGCCCATTTCCATGAGTTTTAGTGCCAATTCTTTATCAGAAAAAGAATCTATAACGGCTTTTTCGCCAGGTTCTAAATTGCTTAGGTTTTTCATGCTACTAATTTACTTATTTAGAATTAATCTAAAACTATATTAGGAATGTTTTTCTGTGGTTTCAGTGCTCTTCGAAAAGCTTGGGCAATCGCAGTCTTTTTTTAAAATACTACAGGATGACAAACTGAGTAGAAAGCAGGAAAATAATAGAATGAAAAATAGATTTTTTGCTTTATTCATAGTTAAATGTAATACTTATTTCAAAAATACTATATGCTTTTAAGACTGAGGCAATAAATATTATTATTTTTGATGATATGATACAAGGTCTTAAAATGTTTGGCAAATACCTTTCCTTATTGGGGAATGTGTTTAGCAGACCTGAAAATAAAAAGGTATACTTCAGAAGAATTTTAGATGAGATGGTAAAATTGGGTGTAAACTCTTTAACTATTGTGTCTATTATTTCATTGTTTATGGGAGCAGTTGTAACTATACAGACAGGCTTACAATTAAGCAATCCTTTTATTCCAAAATATTTAATTGGATTCGCAACAAGAGAGTCTCTTGTACTAGAGTTTTCGCCTACTATGATTGCCTTAATCTTAGCGGGAAAGGTAGGTTCAAGCATTGCCTCTGAAATTGGCACTATGCGTGTTTCAGAACAAATTGATGCCCTTGAAATTATGGGAATAAATTCTTCGGCTTTCATCATACAGCCTAAAATAATTGCATCAGTTTTATTTTTTCCGATTTTGGTAGTAATCAGTATGGCAATCGGAATGTTTGGTGGTTTTTTGGCAGCGACACTTGGTGGAATTATTAGTAAAGCAGAGTTTTTACAAGGCTTACTCTATTGGTTTCAGCCTTTTTATATTTTTTATGCAATAGTAAAAACAGTATTTTTTGCTTTTGCTATTTCTTCCGTATCCTCATTCTTTGGCTACTATACCGCTGGTGGAGCCATTGCGGTTGGGAAGTCAAGTACAAAAGCTGTTGTATACAGTTGTATTGTGATTTTGATTGTCAATTTTGTTATCACTCAACTTATGTTATCATGATAAAAGTTGAAAAAATAAATAAGTCATTTGCTGATAAACATGTTTTAAAAGATGTTTCTTTTTCATTTGAAGCTGGTAAAACTAACTTAGTAATTGGCGCAAGCGGTTCTGGTAAAACGACATTGATAAAATGTATGGTTGGACTACATACTCCTGATTCTGGCAAAATTATTTTCGATGGTGCTACCTTTGAAGATTTAGTTAAGAAAGATAAGAGAGAGCTAAGGCAACAAATTGGGATGTTGTTTCAAGGAGGGGCCTTATTCGATTACCTTACTGTAGAACAAAATATTGCATTTCCTTTGAGTATGTTTACTAATATGAGTGAGGAAGAAAAGAAAGATAGAGTTAACTTTTGTCTGAACAGAGTAAATCTAAATAATGTAAACAATCTGTTTCCAGCAGAGTTAAGTGGGGGGATGATAAAACGTGTGGCTATTGCAAGGGCAATTTCTATGAATCCTAAGTATTTATTCTGTGATGAGCCAAATTCTGGATTAGACCCTCAAACATCTATTATCATTGATAACCTAATTCAAGAAATTACACAAGAGTATAATATTACTACTGTTGTGAATACTCACGACATGAACTCAGTTGTTGAGATAGGCGA
The DNA here is from genome assembly GCA_002862585.1 of Flavobacteriales bacterium. Classification (GTDB taxonomy): domain Bacteria; phylum Bacteroidota; class Bacteroidia; order Flavobacteriales; family UBA7312. The sequence continues at coordinate 14,484 of PKDP01000102.1, forward strand.
TAATATTGCCTTTATAAACAAAGGGAAATTAGCTTGGCAAGGGAATAAGGACTCCATAATATCTTCAGATAGTCCTGAGTTGAATGACTTTGTTTTTGCTTCTCAGCTTTTAAAAAAATTAAAGCAATAAAAAAGAGAAACTGAATAGTCTCTCTTTTTTATTAATACTTTATTGGTATTACTTGATTATTATTTTTCCTGTGTTGACAACATAATTATTATCCAATAAATCAATAATATATACTCCTTTTTTCAAGTGTTGAAGATTCAAATCAATACTATTAGTTGATTTAGTAATGTTATTTTCATTCACTATTTGCCCTAATATGTTTTTGACAACTATATCTAGATTGTTCTCAGATTGACCATCTAAAGAAATATTGAAACTGCCATTATTAGGGTTTGGATATATTGAAAAGTCAATCTTATTTTCTTCCTCAATTCCAATCAGTACTTGCACATCTGGTTCAAATTCATCCTAACCATCGGTATCGTGTTCCCAAACAGAGCCGTTTGGACCAGCTACTGTCCACGCTTGGTCAGTAGAGTTGTTATTAACAGTCAAGCCATTAGCAAATTCTTCTGACCATATAACATCTTTAGCAGCATATGATGAGTAGGAAATACTACTTTCACTTTCAATGAAAGAGGATTTAAATTGACTGATTTGATTTAGTTCTAGATGGTGTTTTTCAGAGGTGTATCTGAATTGTGAAAACACCTGAAAGGATAAAAGTATACCCAATAAAGTTAGAGTGAGTAGCATGGTTTTAAGTTTTGTAATGTGAAGTTAAGCTAAAAAAACAGACTTTTTTAAAGCCTGTTTTTTTAGATAATATACCAAAAAAGGTTATTGAATTGTAATCTTTTTAGTGGATGTAGAATTTGAATTATCCGTTATTGAAATGAAATAAATACCTTTTTTGAGGTAACTCAAATCAAGTGACTTATTAATCCCTGGGTTATTTATTTCTCCTTTATAAACAGACTTTCCTAAAATACTTTTTACTTCTAGTACTATTTTAGCAGTATTTTGTAAATCAAGTTGTACTTTAAATACTCCATTATTTGGATTTGGGTAGATTGCAAAATTCAGATTATTTTCTTGGTCATTTACATCCGTATTTATTCCTATAACACTTGGGTCAAAGTTTAGTCTTAAGCAAGGGGCAGATGTTGTGTATAGCCAAGCTCCAGGGTCTACACCCTCTTGAATACCATCAATATCTTGAACTATGCTTTCACCATTATTAGGGTTACT
>PKDP01000104.1 GCA_002862585.1 Flavobacteriales bacterium
ATACCATAAGTTGCTTTTTCACTTGGCAGATACTTCTCTCCCCAAATAACCAAACTGAAGGAGTATATAACGAAAGCTAAAATGACATTTACAGTAACACCACCAAGCATAATAATAAGTCGTTGCCAAGCTGGTTTTGAACGAAACTCCCAAGACTGAGGCTCTTTCTTCATTTGATCAGTATCCATAGACTCATCAATCATTCCAGATATTTTCACGTAGCCCCCTAGAGGAAGCCAACCGACACCGTATTCAGTATCACCAACTTTCTTTTTAAACAAAGAAAACCAAGGGTCAAAGAAAAGGTAAAACTTTTCTACTCGTGTTTTGAATAGTTTTGCGGGGATAAAGTGACCCAGCTCATGTAAAATTACAAGGATCGATAAACTTAAAAGAAGTTGACCTGCTTTTACTAGTATTTCCATTTATTTGATTAATTCATTAGCTAACATTCGGCCCTGCTCATTTGTCGATACAAAATCATCGTACGTAGGAACGGCGACAAAAGTACTCTTTTCCATACAATTTTCAATGACATCCGACATTTCTAAAAATCCAATTTTATCTTTCAAGAAAGCCTCAACAACAACTTCGTTAGCAGCGTTCAGAACACAGGCCACATTTCCGCCTTTTGACATTGCTTTATAGGCTAAAGATAGGTTTCTAAAGGTTTCAACATCTGGTTTTTCAAAAGTTAAACTGGGGCATTCCACAAAATTGAAACGGGGGAAGTTTGATTTTATTCTTTGTGGGTAGCCAAGGGCATATTGAATAGGCAGCTTCATGTCTGGCAAGCCCATTTGTGCCTTCATAGAGCCATCTTCAAATTGTACAATTGAGTGAATAATAGATTGCGGGTGAACAACAACATCAATCTGTTCTTCCTTTAAGCCAAACAGCCATTTTGCTTCAATAACCTCAAGTCCTTTATTCATTAAACTGGCAGAGTCAATGGTTATTTTTGCACCCATATCCCAATTCGGATGTTTTAAGGCTTGTTGCTTACTTACACTAATGAGCTTATCTTTTTTCCATCCTCTAAAAGGACCGCCTGATGCGGTGAGGTATATTTTTTCAATAGGGTTGTGAAACTCACCCACTAAACACTGAAAAATAGCAGAATGTTCAGAGTCTACCGGATAAATATTTACTCCATTTTCTTTAGCAAGAGCTGTTATTAAAGAACCCGCAACAACTAAAGTTTCTTTATTTGCTAGCGCGATGCTCTTTTTAGCTTTAATTGCGTTAATGGTAGGCTTCAGGCCAGAATAACCCACTAATGCCGTAAGAACAACATCAATAGTGTCCATTTCAACAACCTGAGACAAAGAATCCACACCGGCATAAACCTTTATGTCTGACGAGCCTAAAGCGCCCTTTACCTCGTTATACTTATTCTCATTGGCAATTACTACTGCATTTGGCTTGTGTTTTAAAGCTTGTTGGATGAGTAGTTCACTGTTGGAATTAGCTGTAAGAACTTCAACCTCAAACAAATCTTGGTTTGCCTCGATTACATCAAGTGCTTGAGTTCCAATCGAGCCGGTAGAGCCTAAGATTGCAACATGTTTTTTTGTTTTATCCATTTTTAAAATCGGTTAAGCCGTCTGCAAGTTTACGATTATTTGATAAACGAGGGGGTTTGTTTTGACCGCCTAATTTTCCAATGGACTTCATGTAGTTGTAAAACCCACCGTCATTTACTTTGTTTATGAGTAAAGGCCTCAAAACATTACCGCTGACTAAGTCATCATAGTAGCTATTTTGTGAACACATAAAACCATTAAGAGTTTTACTAAAACCCTGCATGTCTTTAGGCTCTGATTTAAACTCGATAAACCACTCATGATAAGGCAAGCCCTCTACAGGGTTTACTTGAGGGGCAACATGAAACTCATTTATTATTGCTTCAGGGTGCGCCTCTAACGTTTGCTGAACAGCTTTCTCAACCTCTTTTCCTATAACGTGCTCACCAAAAGCTGATGTAAAATGTTTGATGCGCCCACTTACAACAATTCTGTATGGCTTTGTAGAAACAAATCGTACTGTATCACCAATATTATAACCCCAAAGACCTGCGTTGGTGTTTAATATTACAACATAATCTTTTTCGAGCTCAACACTTTTAAGAGATATTCGTTTTCTATTGTCTTCAAAAAACCGACTTGCTTCTATAAATTCAAAAAAGATACCATGATTAACACATAAAAGTAAACCCTCTTCTTTTTGACTATCTTGATAAGCTATAAACCCTTCAGAGGAAGGGTATGTTTCAACGCTTGGCAGTTGTTTTCCAACCAACTCTAAGAATTTACTTTTGTAGGGTTCGAAATTAACGCCGCCAAACACAAATAAAGAAAATTTAGGAAAGACCTCAGAAATAGTCTTGCCAGTTTTTTTGTGAATCCTTTCGAAATACATTTGAACCCAGGGCGGGATACCACTAATTAAACACATTGGCTGTTCAATAGTTTCATCTACAATTGCGTCTATTTTTTTCTCCCAATCTTCAACACAATTGGTTTTAAAGGATGGAAGGTTATTGAGTTTTAAATACCAAGGCATGTGGTGAGCTACAATTCCTGACAATCTTCCCGTTGGAATTCCTTTGATGTAATCTAAGTGTGGACTACCTTGAATAAATATCGTTTTACCCTCTAAAAAGGAGGTGTCTTTAGTCTCGCTTATATAACTCAACAAAGCCTCCTTTGCCCCCTTTAAGTGATAAGGCATAGAAGAGTTAGAAATAGGAATATATTTTGTTCCAGAGGTTGTTCCAGAGGTTTTTGTAAAATAAAGAGGCTTACCCTTCCACAATATGTTTTTTTCTCCTTTAAGCACCCTGTTTATATACGGTTTTAGCGCTTCATAATCTCTTATTGGCACACTATTTTTAAAATCTTCGTAAGTCGTTATTTTTTCAAAAGAATGGTCTTTTCCAAATTGGGTGTTTTTGGCGGAGTTTAATAGCTCGCGGAGCAGTTTTTCTTGATGCTTTATAGGTCTATCAATCCACTTTTTATTTTTTTTACGCACCCAATTTGCATAAGGAAGACTTAAAAAAGAAAGTAAACTCATAAAGTTAAAAAAGGATGTATTTTTCAGGGTTTACAGCCTGATTATTGTGCCACAATTCAAAGTGAAGGTGTGGGCCGCTTGACCATTTGCCCGAGTTTCCAATAATGGCTATTGACTCGCCAACAGTGACTGTTTCTCCTTGTTGTTTTAATAACGCCGAATTGTGTTTGTAAATAGAAACGAAATTATTGGCGTGTTGAATAGCAATGACGTTTCCAGTCTCTGAAGTCCAAGAGGAAAAAACAACCATTCCACCCAAAGTACTTTTTATTAATTCATTTTCTTTTGATACAACATCAACACCGTAATGTTTTTCATCAGCGTTAAAAGATTGTGTTACTAGTCCGTCAACAGGCTTAAAAAACAAAAGCTTTTCAAGCGTTAAGTTATCAGAGCTTTCAGAACTGAAGAAATTAAAGCGGTCTTCGGACTCTATACGCTCTCTCAACATGGAATCCTCATAAACACGCTCTACTGCACCATCGTTTTGAAAACTCATATTTTCTGGAACATAAAAATTAGTTGTGTCAACAGGCACCCCCTCAATTATATTTATGATGTTTTGTAAGTAGCGTTCTCTACTGTCCAATTTTATTTTTAAGGAGTCTGAAAGCTGATTTAGACTCACCATTTGACGCCTAATGTTTGTACTGGTATATCCAGGAATATATTCTCGTAATGAGCTAAACGCAATTATTAAGGTTGTGCCACCAATTAGCAATGTTAAAGATACACAAGTCAATAAAAAAATATTTAGCCTAGACATATTAAATGCTAAACGCTCTTCAAAGGTTTCACTGTTTAAAACAACGAAACGATATTTAAAGCGCCACTTTTTCCAAAACGATTGTTTTTTATTTCCGTCTGACATAATCGCTGCAAATATCCTAAATTTTTAACTTACATCACTTAAATACTATTATTCAGAAAATTAAAATAATTTTGCCGATTGAAAGTTATTGCAATAATGTATAACAAAGGTGTTAATTCTGTTCGTTTAAGTGTGCTAGTGTTTTTACTAGTTCTTTTGGGCTCGTGCAAAACTACCAAAAACACCTTCCTCAATAGAAACTTTCATAATACTACAACGAGATACAACTGGTATTTTAACGCTAACGAAAGCTACAAATCGGGGGTTAAAAAACTGCAAGGGCAAAGCAAGGATGACTTCAATCAACTACTAAGTGTATACCCATTAGGCACTAAAAAAGAAGCCCAAAGCGTATCACCACAGATGGATAAGGCACTAAAAAAGTGTGCTGTAGCCATTAACAAACACTCCATGCTAATCAAGGGAAAAGAATATAACCGTTGGATTGACAATTCCTACCTACTTATCGGAAAGTCATACTTCTACAAGCAAGAATACATTAAAGCGGTTGAAGCTTTTCGTTTGGTAAGTCGTCAGTTTTTAGGTGATATTACTTTTTATGAAGCCTTTATCTGGTTGATTAATACCTATGTTGAAATGAACGACTTCAGCTCGGCAGATTTAGTTATTGAAAACGTTTTAATGGACGAAACATTTCCTCAAGACCTTAACCAACAACTATCATTAGCTCTTGCTAATTACCATATTGCTATTGAAGATTATGACCTTGCTATTGAAGAGCTGAACACTGCCGTTTCTTTAACCAAAAAGAAAAGAGAAAAATCAAGGGGCCTATTCATCTTAGCCCAACTGTATTCTATGCAGGACAATTTTGCTTTGGCAACCGACTATTTTACTAAAGTTATTCGTACTAGCCCTGACTATGAAATGGTCTTTAACGCAAAAATTAACAGAGCACGTTCTTTCGATACATCTACAGGGGGTTCCGATGTCATTATTGCTGAACTTCAAAAAATGCTTAAGGATGATAAAAATAAAGAGTTTTTAGATGTTATTTACTTTGGTTTGGCAGAGCTTAGCAATCGACAAAATAAAATTAAGGAAGCTATTCCGCTTTACGAACTGTCAGTTTCTACTAGCGTAAAAAATGATGCCCAAAAAGCTCTTTCTAGTGTAATCTTGGCAGACATTTATTACGACAAACAAAGTTATCGTCCCTCCCAAGCTTATTATGATACAGCTGTGGTCTTTATGAATTCACAAAACCAGAGGTACAAAAACGCTCAACAAAAACAACTTACACTGACAGAGCTTATTTCAAATTTAGACATTATAGAAAATCAAGATAGCCTTCAGCGCATAGCTCTTATGCCAGAAAAAGAGAGAACCGCCTTTGTTGATGATTTGATTAGAAAAATTGAGGAAGAGGAGCGAAAAGAGAAAGAGCTGGAAAACCAAAGACGCTCTGAGAATAACTTTTTTACTGATCGCACACAATCTCAAAACAAGTTTAACGTCAATCAAAATCGAGGTGGAGGATGGTATTTTGACAACCCTAACACACTAAGCTTTGGCTTTTCTGAATTCAAAAGAAAGTGGGGAAAAAGAAAGTTAGAAGACAATTGGAGGCGCTCAAACAAGAAAACACTAAGTGTAGAAGAGGCCCTAGCAGATACTATAGATGCAGATGTTTTTGACCCAAAAAATAGGGATTCGTACATTAAAAACCTGCCGCTTACCATAGACGCTATAAAAGCCTCAAACAACATGATTGTTGAGGCGTATTTTGATGCTGGAGTTATATATAAAGAACAACTTGAAGATGTTCCACAAGCTATTAAAACCTTTGAAACACTAAACGACAGGTTTCCGTTTAGTGAAAACAGGGTAATGGTCTTGTATTTTTTGCATCGTCTACACGATGAAAAAGGAAATATTGATTTTGCTGATGACTATAAAGATCAGCTGATTAAAGAATTTCCAAACAGCGATTACGCAAAGCTAGTTATGGACCCTTCTTATATGCAAGAGCTATCGGAAGCAAACTCTAGCCTTCAATCTCAATATGAGCAGGCTTTTACGCTTTACAACCGTTCAAAATATAAAGAGTGTGTAGCAATTTGTAAACGTGTCAACACAAAGAACCCAAACAATTTACTGTATCCAAATTTTGATTTTTTGAGTACTCAAGCAAACGCTCATAAGTCTAATAAAAATACCTATATAGCGAATTTGGAACACATCATCCAAAAGTACCCAAAACACAGTGTTGCAGAATCTGCAAAACAAATACTATCCTTGCTCAAAATGGAGGCTGATTCAGAAGATATCTCACCCTTTGAAGGAGACAGTCCATATGTTGTAAAGCCAGATGCGGCTCACTACTTCATTTTGCTTTTCAACGACTACGACCTTGAGTTAAGCATTGCTAAATCTACACTTTCGGACTACCACTCAGAGTATTACAGGTTAGCCCGCTTAAATATCAGTAGCTTACTATTTAAAGAGCACACACACCTCATAACAATTAGAGAGTTTGGTAATCAAGCTAAAGCAATGGAATATTATCAAGCCTTTCAGAATGGTGATGTTCGTGGGGTGTTTGGGGGTGATTACACAGCGTTTGTAATTGCAGGACCAAACTTTCCCTATTTCTTCAAGAATAAAGATGTAGAGGGGTATAATAAAATGTTCAAGGAGAATTATAAAAACTAATCCAGATTAGTTTTTATATATTTGTAGGACCAAAAACGAATTCAAATGTTTTCAAATAATAAAGATAAAAGCATGGCAAAACAATTAGACAACACAGGAGTAGTTAACTTAATCGGAGTCGGAACAACTATTGACGGAGAAGTTACATCCTCTGGCGACATTAGAGTTGACGGCAGATTATCAGGCTCAATTAACACCAAAGGAAAGGTAGTTATAGGTTCAACAGGCATTGTTGAGGGCAATGTTATCGCATCAAATGCGGATATTTCTGGTGAGTTAAAAGGAGCTATCTCTGTTGCTGAATTATTGTCTCTTAAATCAACAGCTAAATTGGATGGCGATATTGTGACTAATAAATTAGCCATAGAGCCAGGAGCAGCCTTCACGGGTTCTTGTAGCATGGGTGCAGTTATAAAAGATATTAGCCATGCCGGAAAACAAGAAAAACAAGAGAAAACAGCCTAATCGACTTCTCACCCTTACAATGGTTGCAACCCAAATGGGGGTCACCATTTTTTTAGGAGCCTCACTCGGTAAATATTTAGACGAAAGGTATTCTACACCAAAGCCGTGGTTTACCATATCTCTAACCTTATTTTCTTTATTGGTTTCATTATATTCAGTACTCAAGCAAGTCAACAAATTAAACGATGACGAGCATTAAGTTTATTTTTAATTTCAGCTGGAAATTAGTGGCGGCACTGCTTATTACGCTTGCCACACAGATTTTGATTTACAATCAATTAGAGCTTATTATCAGTTTTAATGCTCTTTTGTTTTCAAATATTTTTAACTTTTTCATGGCTTTGCTTGCCGTATTTTTGATATACAAGCTACGCTATACTCACACTCAAAGTTTAGGCTATATATTTTTACTTTCGACCCTATTTAAGTTTTTGGGGTTTTATTTATTTCTTTCGCCGATATTGAATGAATTTTATTCAGAAGCTAATCGCTTCAGCGGCTTTATGTTGTTTTTCATCTCATATGTAACGGCTTTAATAGTCGAAATTCGATGTTTAATAAAGCTTTTAAATGAGCTTTAAACCTGAGAAATCACCCCTCAAAAAAAAGACTAAAATTATTTGTCAATTTTATTTTTAGAATAAACATTAATATTTAGTTTTGCAGCGAACTCTATAACAGCAATTTGTTGCGTACAATGAGAAGAAAATTTAGTTTATTAGCCTTACTGTTTATACTCTTTATTGGAAGTGTAGCATTTGCTCACGATAATCACTCTCATGCAGGCGAGCACCCTGAGGCTCTCGCCGAAAAAGACACTCCGGAAAAAGTAAAAGGATTTATTAAACACCACTTAAAAGACGCCCATTATTTTGAGCTCTTTCACGGTGTTAAAATGCCCTTACCAATTATCATTTGGGATGAAGGGCTTAAGGTATTTTCATCTGGTGACTTTAAGAAGAAAGAAGTAAAAGAAGCTCGTGCTGCCGATTCAACAATAACTTTCCAAAAACTTGGAATCAACGATACTGTTGCAAAAGATGCTAAAGACTACCTGTATGAATCCCAAACCTCAGGATATTCTATTTTTCACGGCAAAATCATAGCGGCTAAGCATGCCGACATTCAACTCAAGCTTAACAAAGAAGGCAAGAAAAAGTTAGTCAGTCATTCTGCATTACTTGATTTTTCTATCACAAAAACAGTCTTAATGACCTTTATAATTTGTGTGTTGCTATTCTTGGCATTTAGAGGCCTGTCAAGCTCATACAGAAAGGGACCAATCCCAAGTGGTTTTGGCAGATTACTAGAGCCTTTGGTTTTATTCATTAGAGACGACATTGCTATTCCTAACATTGGAGAAAAGCACTACAAAAAATACATGAGTTATTTACTAACTGTATTCTTCTTTATATGGTTTGTAAACCTAGCGGGAATGACTCCCTTAGGAATTAACATAACAGGAAACATAGCCATAACGCTTTCATTGGCACTGATTACCTACCTGATCACACAATTTACAGCTAATAAGAGCTATTGGGGACACATTTTTTGGATGCCAGGCGTGCCTGTGCCCATGAAATTTGTTCTTATGCCAATAGAACTCTTAGGAACTATTATTAAGCCTTTCTCACTTATGATTCGTTTGTACGCTAATATTACAGCGGGTCACGTGGTATTGATGTCGCTAATTGGCTTAGTATTTTTTGCTTCTAATCTATTTTCATTTGGAGCATTTTTTGGGCTAACATTATTCTTAGGAGTAATTGAATTGCTTGTAGCGTTTCTGCAGGCTTATATATTTACGATGCTAACTGCTTTATATTTTGGAGCGGCAGTAGAAGAGCATCACGACGAACATTAATGTATTAACTAATTATTAACTTTAAATCTTTTTATTATGACTATTCCAAATATTGTAGGCGCAGGATTAATTGTAATCGGAGCAGGTTTAGGTATTGGTAAAATCGGTGGCTCTGCCATGGATGCTATTGCTAGACAACCTGAAGCGACTTCAAAAATCCAAACAGCGATGATTATTGCTGCTGCACTCATCGAAGGTATTGGATTTGCTGCATTATTTGCTGCATAATTCATATAATCAAATCAAAACTGTAAGGGTTGCTTACAGTTTTGATTTTTAGCATTTTAAAAAGAAAAATAAAGATATAATATGGACTTATTTAACGACTTTTCATTAGGCTTGTTTGTTTGGCAAACCGTTTTGTTTTTAGCCTTATTGTTTTTGCTAAGAAAATATGCTTGGAAGCCAATTCTTACTGCAGTAGAAGAGAGAGAGGAAGGTATTAAAAGCGCTTTGGATGCGGCTGACAATGCTAAGAAAGAGATGGAAGCCCTTAATGCTGATAACGAAAAAATTCTACGTGAAGCAAAAGCAGAAAGAGATTCTATTTTAAAAGAAGCAAGAGAACTAAAAGACGGCATTATTGCTGAGGCTAAAACACAAGCGACTGAAGAGGCTGATAAGGTTATGGCATCTGCAAGAGAGCAAATTAACAATGAGAAAATGGCAGCTATAACTGAGCTAAAAAACCAAGTAGCATCATTATCTGTCGATATTGCTGAAAAAATATTGAAGTCCGAATTAAAAGACGACAATAAGCAAAAAGAAATGGTTAACAGTGCTTTAGAAGAAGCTAGTATAGACTAAGATGAAAAACACTAGAGCAACATACAGATATGCCAAATCGCTATTAGAATTAGCTAAAGAGCAAGGTACGTTAGAGGTATGCAAAACCGATATGGAAGCCGTTGTTTCTATTTGTAAAGACTCTAGAGAATTGATGCTTTTATTGAAAAGCCCAGTTGTAAAAACGGATAAAAAACAAGCCATTTTTTCTGAAATTTTTGGCTCTTGCTCTTCTTTAACAATGAGCTTTATTCAGTTGATTACACAAAAGAAGAGAGAAGCGCTTTTATTTGATATAGCAGAACGCTTTCTATTAGTTTACAAAGAAAGCTTAGGTATTGGAACAGCAATTCTTACAACAGCTACATTCATTGATGAGGACACACGACAAAACGTTCTTGACTTTATTAAAAAGCAAGGCATCAATCAAGTGGATTTAACTGAAAAAATAGATGAAAGCCTTATAGGAGGAGCAGTTCTTCGACTTGGCGACAAACAACTCGACGCAAGTATAGCGCGTCAGATTAAAGACTTAAAACAATCGTTTAATAAAAACCCTTACATAAAGGACTTCTAAATTAATAAACATGGCAGAAGTAAAACCAGCTGAGGTATCAGCAATTTTAAGACAACAACTATCAGGTTTCAAATCGGAATCGGACTTACAAGAAGTAGGTACAGTTTTGCAAGTGGGTGATGGTATCGCTCGTATTTACGGACTTACCAACGTGCAATCTGGTGAGCTTATAGAATTTGAAAGCGGACTGCAAGGTATCGTTCTTAACCTAGAAGAAGACAATATTGGTGCCGTACTATTAGGACCTTCAAAAGGTATTAAAGAAGGAGATGTTGTTAAAAGAACAAACCGTATTGCCTCTATTAATGTAGGAGAAGGCATGTTGGGCAGAGTGGTTGACACACTAGGAAACCCAATAGATGGTAAAGGACCTATTCAGGGCGAAACCTTTGAAATGCCAATCGAAAGAAAAGCACCAGGTGTAATTTACCGTCAGCCAGTAAACGAGCCACTACAAACAGGTATTAAGGCAATTGACGCTATGATTCCTGTAGGAAGAGGGCAAAGGGAACTTATTATCGGTGACCGTCAAACAGGTAAAACAGCTGTGGCGATTGACACTATCATCAATCAGAAAGAATTTTACGATAAAGGTGAGCCAGTATTTTGTATCTACGTTGCTGTAGGTCAAAAAGGTTCAACTGTAGCCTCTATCGCTAAGACATTAGAAGATGCAGGTGCATTAGCCTACACGGTTATTGTAGCATCAAACGCTTCTGACCCAGCACCGATGCAGTTCTACGCACCATTGGCGGGAGCAGCTATTGGCGAATACTTTAGAGATACTGGTAGACCAGCACTTATAGTATTTGATGATTTATCAAAACAAGCGGTAGCTTACCGTGAGGTATCCTTATTATTAAGAAGACCTCCAGGTCGTGAGGCATACCCAGGGGATGTATTCTACCTTCACTCAAGACTTCTTGAAAGAGCAGCAAAAGTGATTAACGACGATGCTATTGCATCTCAGATGAACGATTTGCCAGAGTCTTTGAAAGGAAAGGTAAAAGGTGGTGGCTCACTAACAGCATTGCCAATTATTGAAACACAAGCAGGTGACGTTTCGGCTTATATTCCAACTAACGTAATTTCTATTACTGACGGACAGATTTTCCTTGATGGTGACTTGTTCAACTCAGGGGTACGTCCAGCGATTAACGTAGGTATCTCGGTATCTCGTGTAGGAGGTTCAGCACAGATTAAATCTATGAAAAAGATTTCTGGTACATTAAAGCTTGACCAAGCACAGTACCGTGAGCTTGAGGCTTTTGCTAAGTTTGGTTCTGACCTTGATGCAGCCACTACAGCTGTAATTGATAAAGGACAGCGTAATGTTGAAATTCTTAAACAAGGTCAGTATTCTCCTCTTAGAGTAGAAGAGCAAGCGGCTATTATTTTCTGTGGTACAAACGGATTATTAATGGATGTTCCTACCAATAAGATTAAAGAATTTGAACAAGAGTTTATCGCTTACTTACACACTAAACACCAAGACACTCTTGATGCTTTAGCAGCCGGTAAATTAAACGATGATATTACGGATACATTACGTTCTGTATGTGCAGACTTATCTAAAAAATACGCAGCATAAAGGATGGCTAACTTAAAAGAAATACGGGCAAGAATCACCTCGGTAGGCTCTACTATGCAAATTACTAGTGCCATGAAAATGGTATCGGCAGCTAAACTCAAAAGAGCACAGGATGCCATTACTCAAATGCGTCCGTATGCCAATAAGTTGCGAGAATTATTAGTAAATCTAAGTTCTACATTAGAGTCTTCAGATGGCGGCGCCTATTCTGATGCCAGACCAGTAAAAAAGCAATTAGTAGTTGCCATTACCTCTAACAGAGGGCTATGTGGTGCCTTCAACAACAACGTTATAAAGCAAGCCAAAGTACTAGCTGCTGAGTGTGATAATACAACATTTCTTACCATAGGTAAAAAAGCCTCTGAACACTTTACTAAAAATGGTTTTGATGTTGTTTCTACTCACGATGACTTATACACCGACCTATCTTTTGCCAATACTTCGGCAATAGCTCAGGACTTAATGGACCACTTTACTGAGGGGCGATACGATAAAGTTGTAGTGGTATATAACCAGTTCAAAAACGCGGCTTCTCAGATTTTAATGTCTGAACCATTTTTGCCGGTAGAAACACCATCAGATGATTCAGCAACAATTGGTGACTATATCTTTGAGCCAGAAAAAGAAGAAATAGTAGCTGACCTTATTCCTAAATCATTAAAGATTCAATTGTTTAAGGCAGTATTAGACTCTCACGCTTCAGAACATGGTGCTAGAATGACTGCTATGCATAAAGCGACAGATAATGCAGGAGAGCTCAAAAAAGAACTTACTCTAACCTATAATAAAGCAAGACAAGCAGCCATTACTGGTGAAATCCTAGAAATTGTAGGTGGTGCTGAGGCTCTAAATTCTTAAAAAGGATTAAAACTAGATATTTAAAAAGACCGATTAATTCGGTCTTTTTTCATTTAGAGCGTTTTTATAGTCTATAACAGAAAAAACTATCTTTGTCCAAACAACAAATGCAAAGATGTCTTACCAACTTATTTTATCAGAACATACTAACGGTTTAGCAACAATAACCATAAACCGACCTCAACAGCTTAACGCTCTTAACAAGGAAACGATAGAGGAGTTAAATGACGCTATTTTAAAAGCTGATAAAGATAGCAGCGTGAGGTGTATCCTCATTACTGGCTCAGGAACAAAAGCATTTGTAGCGGGTGCAGATATCAAAGAATTTGCTCATTTCAATGCTGAAGAAGGCACACACTTAGCTACGGATGGACAATATTTGCTGTTCGATTTGTTGGATAATTTATCTACTCCAAGTATTGCAGCCATTAATGGTTTTGCTCTTGGCGGAGGCTTAGAATTAGCTATGTCTTGTCATATTCGTGTAGCATCTACCAATGCCAAGATGGGTCTTCCAGAAGTATCTTTAGGAGTTATTCCTGGCTATGGCGGAACTCAGCGTTTGCGCGAACTTGTAGGCAAAGGAAAGGCTTTAGAAATGATTACCTCTGCAGCTATGCTTAGTGCCGAACAGGCTAAAGAATGGGGTTTGGTTAACCATGTTTGTGAACAAGAAGAATTAATGGCTCTTTGTGAAAAGATAGCTGGTCGAATTATTAAAAATTCCCCCATTGCCATCTCTAAAGCAATAAAATCCGTTAATGCCGGTTGTAATACAGACGGTTATGAAGCAGAAAAACAAGCCTTTGGCGAATGCTTTGCTACCGATGATTTTAAGGAAGGAACAAGCGCTTTTATGGAGAAAAGAAAACCAAATTTCACAGGAAAATAAACAGTGAATCCTCTCAAAAAACTACTAGGACAAACCGCCATTTATGGGCTGAGTAGTATTGTTGGGCGTTTACTCAACTACCTATTAGTACCGCTTTATACGCGGTATTTCACAACCTCAGAATACGGAGATGTTACTCTTTTATATGCTTTCGTTGCTTTTCTGTTAATTGTACTTACATATGGAATGGAAACCGCCTTTTTTAGGTTTTCTCAGCGTCACCCCAATAAAAGTACAGTTTACAGTACCTCTCTCATAACTTTACTGATAAGTTCTTGCTTATTTCTTGTGCTAACCTTATTTAATGCTCAGGTGATTGCTGATGCACTATCCTTTTCTGCTCACCCTGAATATGTACAGTACTTTGCACTTATTCTTGCTCTGGACGCCCTAAGCGCCATTAGCTTTGCAAAGTTACGAGAACAAAACCGAGCGCTTCGATTTGCTAGCGTTAGGCTGTTCAACATCTTTGTAAGTATTGGTCTAAACCTCTTTTTCATTGTGTATTGTCCTTTAGCGCTTTCCAACAATCTTCAAGGGGCGGAATTAATACAAAACATCTATTCAGAAGACATAGGAATTGGCTATATATTTATAGCAAACTTAGTCGCTAGTGCTTTAACACTATTGCTTTTTGTTCCAGAAATGCTAAAATCCAGTTGGCGATTTGATGCTGTATTGTGGCGAAAAATGATGCTATATGCCCTACCACTTATGGTTGCGGGTCTAGCAGGCATTACCAACGAAACCATTGACCGCATTCTCTTAAAATACCTTTTGCCAGCAGACATTTCAGCCTCAGAAATAGGCTTGTACAGTGCTTTTTATAAACTATCCATCATAATGACGCTTTTTGTACAAACGTTTCGATTTGCAGCAGAGCCGTTCTTTTTCGCTCAAGAAAAAGAGAAAAACGCTAAAGCAGTTTATGCACTAGTCATGAAATACTTTACCATTGTCACGGCCTTTATATTTTTATCGGTGACAATATACTATGATCTTGTTAAGCAATTTATTGGCTCTGATTTCCACGATGAAAGAGGGGCAATAATTGTGCCAATTCTTTTATTGGCAAACCTCTTTTTAGGACTATATTATAATTTATCCGTTTGGTACAAGCTCACTGAAAAGACCCTCTTTGGAGCTTACATG
>PKDP01000147.1 GCA_002862585.1 Flavobacteriales bacterium
GAAAGGAGTGGAAAGCGTCACCGCTTTTAATAACCAAACTCAAGAGGAAACAGTTATTCCTGCTACTGGATTTTTTGTAGCTATTGGACATAAACCAAATACGGATATTTTTAAAGGTCAATTAGAAATGGACAACAACGGTTATCTGATAGTAGAGCCAGGTACTTCAAAGACTCAAATTCCTGGTGTATTTGCTGCTGGTGATGTTGCTGACCACGTGTACCGTCAAGCGGTTACTTCTGCAGGTACTGGATGTATGGCTGCTTTGGATGCGGAACGTTTCCTTGCTGCTCAAGAATAAGTTAGTCCCTAATTATAAAATCTGAATTCCATAGCTTAAAGTCAGCAACTTCGGGCTTACTAAAAGGTATATCCCAATACCCTTTATAGTGAATAAAAGAAGGTATAATCTGATCTTCAGCATAGTCCATTTCTACATCTACAGTAACGTTCAAATCAATAAGCCAATAGTTGTACTGCATTACGTATTTTCTATACACCACATTGAAGGTATTTCTATCAAAGTATGAGACTAACTCTCGAATAAGCACTTCTTTCTCTTCTTTCTCAGATAAATCTGTTTTCATTCGACACACAAACTCATAACAGTTTAAAGTGTCTTTATAAGTTTTCTGTGAAATAATATAGTCATAATATTTTTGCATGGATACATCAAAAACAGCTAACTTTTCTTTCTTACTACCAGATTTCTCTACCTCTACCGAACCTGGATTAAAGACAATAACTTTAGCATCTTTTTCATTTTTATCATTAGTACTTTCAGACTCACCCTCATCATCAGAAGAACTGTATTTGCTGACTGTGATAGTATCTTCTGGGAAAAAGATATAATCAAAAAACTCAGGCGTATAGTACTTATACTTTCCTCTTCTATTGTAAATTTTACCATCATTGTAAGCCGAATCAACCTTTACTACCAAACGATTGTTTTTGACTTCATAATGACCGTCTCTAGCTAAAAAACCGATGGATTTATTCTTAGCATTGAACACTTCCAGTTCGCTTTTATAAGTATGGGGGTAATACCTTAAGTTTTTAAACCCCTGATAGAATGAAGTGTCCGTCTTTACATAGTGTATAAATTCTTCCACACTAAAGCCAGAACTTACTGCTGACACCATAACAGAGTCCAACATCACCGACTTTACAATACTTTCTTGGGCAGAAAGTACAAGGCCATTCAACATAATAAGGAAACAAAAAAATCTCTTCATAAAACAAAAATAAAAAAAAAGCTGCCCACAAGGGGCAGCGGGTAGTAATTCATAAGCCGGATTCTGTTCTCTTACGAGCTTCATCATTTATCTACGCTAAACATTACTGAATAGCTTGAGCTGCCTACCCCCCGAGATTGAACGAGCAACCCCTGTTCTCGGTATACATGACATTGCACCGCATAGAGTTTACCTGGTTTCACTACAGCCAAACTGTACTTGCTTTCTGTTGCACTTGTCCTCACCTTTCGGTGGACGGATGTTATCCGCTATGCTGCTCTACGGTGTCCGGACTTTCCTCTTCCTTGCGAAAGCGATGAAGTCAATCACTACTTTGGCAAAAGTAAAAAATACTATCTTAGTACAATGAAAAAAGTAATTTATACTTCTGACGCAACTGAAGCAATAGGTCCTTACAGCCAAGCGATATTGTCCAATAACACTTTATACACCTCTGGACAGATTGCTATTGACCCTAAATCAGGAGAGCTAATTACTCATAATATATCCGATGAAACCCATCAAGTTATGAAAAACCTTGAGGCAGTTCTCTCTGCTGCCGAAATGGACTTTTCTCATGTGCTGAAATGCACTATTTTTTTAAAAGACATGAATCAATATGCTGAAATTAATACCGTATATGCCCAATATTTTGGTGAGAAACCACCAGCTAGAGAAGCCGTACAGGTCAGTGTACTACCAAAACACGTCAATATTGAAATTTCACTAATAGCCTCAAAAAAATGAAAAGAAGACAAGCCTTAAAATCGTTCATTAGTGCCTCCTTATTATCATTTATTCCTTTCAAAAATTTATTAGCAAAAGACGAATGCGTTACAACCGATGACATTCTAGGTCCATACTTTATTGAAGGTGCTCCGAACATTAGCGTAATTGCTCCAGAAATTCCAGATGTTAACCGCCTATTCATTACAGGTACTTTATATGCAAAAGATTGTGTAACACCAGTTCCTAATGCCTTGATAGATGTTTGGCAAGCCAATAATGAGGGTGCTTATGAGGATATAGACTATAGAGGAAAAATATATACCGATGAGTCAGGAAATTATGCTTTTGAAAGTATTCAGCCAGGAAAATATTTAAACGGTAGCTATTACCGTCCTAGCCATATCCATTTCAAGATACAATACCTCAATAACCCTGAACTAGTTACTCAATTGTATTTTGAGGGCGATACTACTCTTGATATTGACCCTTGGGCATCTGATCCTTCTGCAGTAGATAGGATTATTCCGCTAACTACAGACGATAACAACAATGCAAATGGTGTTTTTGATATTTACCTAAATGTTGATGTAGATACTGTTAACTTAAATCATTACGACAGAAACGATATTCCAAGCCGAATAGAATCTATATCACCAAACCCTATTAGTGAGCAATTTGAAATTCGATTTTACAATAGCACAAATGCTCTAGTAACAGTAGATATTTGCGATGTAATGGGTAGAGAGACAAAGGTTTTATTTGAACAAAAATGCACCAATAAATTACACCAAATTACACTCAATAAACCAGAGCTTAGAGCTGGTGTTTATATATTACGATTATCTGTAAATGGTAGAAAGGTAGATGCTAAACGACTATTGTTGAAATAAATTAATATTCCACCCTGAGGTGATGAATGCTCTGTAATTTCTTCTTGAATAATTTCTTAATTTTAGTTATAGATTTCAAGGTAATATCCGCATTAACGAATTGGTTTTGATCTATCTGATGATTGATAATGTTCTCAACAAGTTTATCAATATTCTCTACCGTAGGCGATTTTAAACTTCTAGCGGCAGCTTCTACAGAATCCGACATCATCAATACGGCTGTTTCTTTAGAAAATGGCTTTAGACCAGGATATCTAAACTTATCTTCAGACTTTAATTCATCTGGGAAATTACTAATATATTGCTTATAAAAATAGCCCACCATAGTTGTACCATGATGTGTGCGGATGAAGTCTATCAGCTCATCAGGAAGATTATATTCTTTAGCTATTTCAATTCCATTTTTCACATGCTCAATGATAATTCGTGCACTTTCCTCAAAGCTCATATCATCGTGTGGATTAATACCTGAAATCTGATTTTCTATAAAAAATTGAGGGTTCTTCATCTTACCAATATCGTGGTATAAAGCACCAGCCCTCACGAGTAATGCATTGCCACCTATCTCGAGAATTCCTTCTTCAGCTAGGTTTGCCACTTGTATAGAATGTTGAAATGTACCAGGAGCTTTCTGAGCCAATTTTCTAAGTAGTGGATTATTAGTGTCTGATAACTCTAAAAGAGACACATCAGAAACGAGGGAAAATGTTTTCTCAAATGCAAAAATAAGCGGGTAAGCAAAAAGCGTTAATGCCCCATTACCAGCAAACCACACAAAATTCATCCAGTCAATATTATCGATACTTCCCTCTTGGGTAAGAGCCATTGCAAAATACGTAAGGAAATAAACACCAATAATCTTAGCTGCCGACACAAAAAGCTGAGCACGCTTATACATCTGTAAAACCGATAAAATAGACACTATACCTGCCATGAGCTGCAAGTATATAAACTCAAAGCTGTTAGGTACTATAAAACCAATAATTATGATGGCTATGAGGTGAGTAAACAAAGCTAATCGAGTATCAAAAAATGCCTTGATAATAATAGGCAATAAACAAAAAGGCATTAGAAATATCAGATTATTATTTGGTATTAATGATAAAGTCGCCATCAATACCATTATAATGATTAGAGTCAGAATAAAGGTCACCTTTTTATTATCTATAAACACCTCTGGTCTGAATTGCTTTAGGAATAAGAATAGAATGAGAAATGCAATTAATACCAGTAAAGACTGTCCTAAACTCAATAAGCGTTCTGAATTATCTTGCCAATTTTCACCTTCGTAACGTAGTCGGTATGACTCTAATTTTTGAAAATTACTTTCCGTCACCAATTCTCCTTGAGAGATAATGACCTCTCCCCTTTGTACCATACCCAAGCCTTTAGAGATTTCGTTCAATTCACTATCTAGCATTTTATTGGTAGCGTCTTCATCATAAAAGACATTTTGCTTAAGCGATTGAAGAATCAAAGGAGCTAAAAACTCTTTTTCATTATCAGCCAAATTAGGTAACTCATAAGCTTTCTTTGAAGCCGATTCTATGGTGTAAAGCTTCCCAAGTCGTTTAACTTCACCCACATTTGAACGAATTACAATTATTTCAAAATCGTCTTCTTGATTTTCTATATCATCAATTAACTGAACAATCCCTTTTGAGTACAGGTTTTCAAGTACATTCAAACCATAGAAAGCTAGCTTTTCTTTTTTGGTTTTTCGTTGCTTCTTCTTATTTAGGTTAAAAAAGGTAAATCGAATATCTTTCTTGAGGTTCTTATCTATTGCCCATTTCTGCTCAAAATTGGAAATAAATTCTTCCGCTTTAATTTCATAAACAGACTCGTCAACCATAAAAGTAGGTTTCAGATTGTATCTTACTTGCAATTGCTCGTTAGAAAGCTGCTCATTGGATTTGTAAACGGGGAAATCATAAGGGGCAATTAAATTCTCATGCATCCAAGGTTTTCCTTTCTGAAATTCATACTTGAATGATGCTCTGTTTGGAAACATCCATACAATCAGTACTGTCGCTAAAAGAAATAAAGCAACTTTTTGAATTTTGTAGTAGTTATTCCGAATATCAAAAGGGAAGTTTAATCGCATATCGCCGACTAAAATACCAATAAATAACAATTTTGCAAAGCCTCTATAAATAGGTCTTTTTACTTAACTTTGCGAGCAGTATCCAACTATAAAAAAAAAAGCAAAATGAAAGAAGTAGTAATCGTATCAGCCGTAAGAACACCAATGGGAAGTTTTGGAGGAGCATTTTCGAGTGTTTCTGCTACTCAACTTGGGGGTGTTGCTATTAAAGGAGCGGTTGAAAAAGCAGGGATTAACCCTAATGAAATAGATGAAGTTTACATGGGTAATGTCTTTCAAGCCAATTTAGGACAAGCCCCAGCCAGACAGGCCGCTATCGGTGCTGGTCTAAATCAAGATGTACCCTGTACAACTATTAATAAAGTATGTTCATCTGGAATGAAATCCATCATGTTAGCTGCACAAAGTATTATGTGTGGCGATAACGAAGTTGTAGTTGCAGGAGGTATGGAAAACATGTCTTCTGTACCACATTATTTCGCTAAAGGAAGAAACGGTCAGAAATTAGGCGACATGAAATTGGTAGACGGCTTAGTCAAAGACGGTCTAACCGATGTATACAACAAAGTACATATGGGGAATTGTGCCGAACTTTGTGCTAAAGAAATGAATTTCAGCAGAGAACAACAAGATGCCTTTGCCGTTGAGTCATACAACAGAAGTGCTAACGCATGGGCAGAAGGAAAGTTCAGCGAAGAAGTTGTAACTGTTGCCGTAGCACAAAGACATGGTGATGACCTTATTATTTCAGAAGACGAAGAATACAAAAATGTAAAGATGGATAAGATTACTAATCTTCGTCCAGTATTTGACAAAGAAGGAACCGTTACAGCGGCCAATGCCTCAACTCTCAACGATGGTGCTGCTGCCTTAATATTAATGAGTGCAGACAAGGCTAAAGCCTTGGGTTTACAGCCACTAGCTAAGATTAAAAGTTATGCAGACGCCGCTCATCAGCCAGAATGGTTTACAACAGCTCCTGCAAAGGCTTTGCCAATAGCGTTAGAAAAAGCAAATATAAGTACTGGGGATGTGGATTTCTTCGAATTGAATGAAGCCTTTTCAGTAGTAGGCTTAGCCAATATTGAAAAGCTAGGGCTAGATGCTAGCAAGGTAAATGTTAATGGTGGCGCTGTTTCTCTCGGTCACCCGCTAGGGTGTTCTGGAGCTAGAATTATCGTTACACTTTTGCATGTTCTCAAACAGAACCAAGCTAAGGTCGGTGCTGCCGGAATTTGCAACGGGGGTGGAGGTGCTTCAGCTATGGTAGTTGAATTATTGTAGTATCCTTCATTAATAAATTTAAAAGCTCACTTTAAAAGTGGGCTTTTTTTTTACTTTTGTTTTCGATGAAATACGGAATTTCTGAATTAGCTATCGTTCCTATTCGAGCAGAAGCATCGGATAAAGCCGAAATGGTAAACCAAATACTCTTCGGTGAACATTTCAAAGTACTTGACCAACGCATTAAATGGATTAAAATTCGTTTGGCTCACGACAAGTATGAGGGATGGATATGCAATAAACAGTGGACGGAAATTGATAAAGAAAGCTACGAAAATTTAGAACGACAATCCCCTACTCTTATTACTGAACTTTTGGATATTGTGACTAGCGAATCTCATCAAACCATTGCCTTAGGAAGTTCCTTGCCAGACTACGAAAATGGCACATTTACAATCCAAGAAAACAGCTATATTCATGGTGGAGAAACCACTACGGGAAGTGAGGATAAAAATATGCTTGTTAACAATGCTATACTTTACCTCAATACGCCATACCTATGGGGAGGGCGTACACCATTTGGCATTGATTGTTCAGGATTTTCACAAATCGTTTACCGTTTACAAGGAAAAGAAATTCCTAGAGATGCTTATCAACAAGCTGAAATAGGAAGTACGCTTAGTTTTATTGAAGAGTCCGAACCAGGTGATTTAGCATTTTTCGATAATCATGAGGGAAAGATTATTCATGTGGGTATTATTTTAGAAAACAACTTCATCATCCACGCTTCAGGAAAAGTGCGTATCGACAGACTCGACCAACAGGGTATCTTCAATGCTGAAGAACGTAAACACACCCATAAACTTAGACTGATAAAAAGTATACTATAACTTCACGAACAACTTATACAGTTTAATCCAGGCGAAAAAATTGTATGCCAATTCAAAAGAAATGGCAAAATACAAGACATCAATATTGTGTTGGAGAGTTAATTAATCTCTAAACTCTTCCACTCCCATATTATAGAATGTGAATGCCATCACATCTGCGGATTGCTCAATAAGTTTAGAAACAGGCGTTCCGGCACCGTGTCCAGAGTTGGTTTCTATACGAATCAATACAGGATTATCTCCTTGGTGTTTGTCTTGTAGCTCGGCAATAAACTTAAAAGAATGAGCCGGCACTACCCTATCGTCGTGGTCTGCTGTAGTCACCAATGTAGCAGGGTAATAAACGTCCTCTTTTACATTATGAACGGGTGAATAGCCTTTCAAATACTCAAACATTTCTTTGGAGTCATCAGAAGTGCCATAGTCATAAGCCCATCCGGCACCTGACGTAAAGGTATGGTAACGAAGCATATCCAATACGCCTACTCCAGGTAAAGCTACTTTTACTAAATCAGGGCGTTGAGTCATGGTAGCACCAACCAACAGCCCCCCGTTTGAGCGGCCATCTATGGCTAAAAAGTCTTTTGACGTAATATTTTCAGCCATTAGGTATTCTGCTGCTGCAATAAAATCGTCAAATACATTTTGTTTTTTCATCTGAGTACCGGCATCGTGCCAAGCCTTTCCATACTCGCCACCCCCTCTCAGGTTTGCTACGGCATAGACACCGCCTTGCTCCATCCATACTGCTCTACTTATACTAAAAGAAGGCGTTAAACTCACATTAAAGCCGCCGTATCCGTAAAGTATAGTGGGGTTATTACCATCATAATTAAGTCCTTTTTTGTGCGTAATAATCATAGGTACTTGAGTTCCATCCTTAGAATTGTAGAACACTTGCTTGGATTCAAAATCCGAAGATTTGAAATCAATAGTCGGTTCCCAATACAATTCTGACTCTAGGCTATCAGCATTGAATTTATAAATAACCCCAGGACTGTGGTAATTAGTGAAACGGTAATGCAGTTCTTTTTCTTCTTTTTTGGAAGAAAAACCACCACAACTGCCTACGCCTGGCAATTGAATTTCGCCCAAACTGTTGCCGTCCGCATCAAACTGATAGACTTTAGAAATAGCATCAATCATATAATTGGCAAAGAAATATCCTCCTCCAAAACTTGGACTCAAGACATGTTCTGTTTCAGCAATAAACTCTTGCCAATACGCTTCTTGTGGCTGCTGAAAAGAAGCTGTTACTACCTTTTTTTTAGGAGCGTTTCTGTTCGTTACGATATAGAGTAAATCGCCCTCATTATGTAAAAGATAATTATCACTAGAATAATCATCTACAATAGTTACAATGGGTGAATTTTCTTGACTTAAATCTTTAATCATTAGCTTATTTCCACTAGTTGAAGTGGATGCCGAAATGATTAAAAAACGACCATCGTCAGTTACACCACCTCCTACGTATCGGTGTTTTTCAGAGGGCAAAGTTCCAAAAATAACCTTATCCTCTTGTTGCGGAGTTTCCAATTGGTGATAGTACAATTTATGCTGATCCGTCATAGCCGATAATTCACTACCATTTGGTTTGTCATAGCTGGAATAATAAAAGCCTTCATTGCTTTTCCAACTTACACCACTAAACTTAATATCGACTAAAGTATCTTCTATGGCGTCTTTGCTAATAGCATCAATAACAATAACTTTTCGCCAATCGCTACCACCTTCAGAAATAGAATAAGCTGCTAAACTACCATCATCAGAAAAACTGAGTGAAGTCAAAGAAACAGTACCGTCTTCTGAAAATGTATTGGGATCTAAAAACAATTCTGTATTACCGTCTTTTTCTCTAAAGATCACATACTGATTTTGTAAACCATCATTTTTATAAAAATAGGTATAGTCTCCCCTTTTAAATGGTGCTGACAATTTTTCGTAATTCCATACTTTTTCAAGCCTATTTTTAAGTTGCTCTCTCAAAGGTATTTGATTAAGAAAACCAAAAGTCACCTTGTTTTGCTCCTCAACCCATTGGGCAGTTTCCTCACTTCTATCGTCCTCCAACCATCGGTAATTATCAACGACCTCAACACCAAAGTAGTTATCGATTACTTCCTTTTTTTCTGTTATAGGGTATTCCACTGAAGGTATTTTAGATTGACAAGAAATGACAAGTAGTAAAAGGGGTAAAAAATAAGTAGTTTTCATATGTAATAAGTTTAATCACAAATATAAAAATTATAAAGTTGGTTTATTAGCGTCTTTTTTTCAAAAACTCAATGAGTTGTTTTACTGCTAGTCCCCTGTGGCTAATTTCATTTTTTCGCTGAACAGACATCTGGGCAAAACTTTCTTCAAAACCATCTGGTAAAAATATAGGGTCATAGCCAAAGCCTTTACCGCCCCACTTCTCTGGAATAATCTGACCGTCTACTTGACCTTCAAATTGAAATTCCTTTCCGTCAATTACAAGTGAAATAATAGTCCTAAAACAAGCGTCTCGGTTATCTTCTCCTTGCATTTCACCAATTACTTTTTGCATGTTGTCCTCAGCCACACAGTCCTCCCCAGCATAACGTGCTGAATACACTCCTGGTCGACCGTCTAAGGCCTCTATTTCTAAGCCCGTATCATCAGCAAAGCAATTATAAGCGTAATTATCGTAAACGAAATAAGCTTTTTGGGAAGCATTATCTTCAAGGTTATCTGAATTTTCAGGCAATTCCTCATTACAACTGATATCTTTCAAACTCAATATTTCAATACTAGAAGGTACTAACATTCGAATTTCAGCTAATTTATTTGGATTATTGGTGGCAAATACTAGTTTCATTAGTCGTGGTGATAGGGTTCATTATTTAAAATACTAAAGGCACGGTAGAGTTGTTCAGCGAAAAATGGGCGTACTATCTGATGTGAAAAGGTCATTTTTGATAGGCTTATCTTCGAAGATGCTTTGGAACATAGTGCCTCACTAAAGCCATAAGGCCCACCTATAACAAAGACTAATCGCTTAATACCTGAGTTCATTTTTTGTTGTAAAAACTGAGCAAATTTTCTAGATGAAAAATCCTTTCCATTTTCGTCAAGCAGTATAAGTTGATCAGTATATTGAAGTTGCTTAAATATAAGTTCGCATTCTTGCTCTTTTTGCTGGCTTTCAGAAAGATTTTTCCTGTTTTTAAGGTCAGGAATGGTTTGAAAATCAACAGCAATATAGTGCTTCAATCGTTTGGAATATTTGTCTATTCCTTCTTGAATCCAGTTCTCATCTGTCTTACCAATTGCTAATACTACAATTTTCAACGAAAAAGTTTTGTAATTTTACCACAATATTAGTCATTTTGCTTGATAGAAAATAAACCCATGCGAGAAGAATTAAATACATTCATCGAATTTGCCCTTAAAGAAGATATTAGAGACGGTGACCACACCTCTTTGGCTTGCATCCCTTCCACTACCATTGGCAAAGCTCAACTTCTAATAAAAGATAATGGTATTCTTGCCGGAATGGAAGTGGCTGAGGCTATTTTCAAAAAAGTAAATCCAAAAATACAGTTTTTTCCGCTGATGAAAGATGGTGAAAAAATGGCTATTGGTGATGTGGCTTTTATTGTTGAAGGACCTTCGGGCTCACTACTCACCGCTGAACGCTTAGTACTTAATTGTATGCAACGCATGAGTGGTATTGCTACCAAAACATATCATATTGTAAACCTTCTAGAAGGAACAAAGGCTCAAGTACTGGATACGCGTAAAACAACCCCTGGCATTCGATTATTAGAAAAATGGGCGGTAAAAATTGGTGGCGGCACCAACCATCGCTTTGGACTTTACGATATGATGATGATAAAAGATAATCATATTGACTTTGCAGGAAGTATTGAAGCGGCTATTGAAAAAGCCATAAGCTACCAAAAGAAAAAAGGATTAGATATTCCAATTGAGGTAGAGGCTAGAAACTTGGATGAAGTTGAAGAAATCATGAAGTTAGGTAAAGTTCAACGTATTATGCTCGATAATTTTAGCTATGCGGATACACGGACTGCCGTTGAGCGTATCGGCGATAGTATTGAAACAGAGGCATCTGGAGGCATCACAGAGGAGACCATTAGAGAGCATGCTCTTTGTGGTGTAAATTATATTTCGGTGGGTGCTTTAACACATTCTGTTAATAGCTTAGATTTGAGTTTAAAAGCCCTGTAAGATGAGTCTAAAACAAAAACTTTCATTTCTTATTGACTGGAGCAAGCATGTTGTTTTACCTGGATTCAGAGGAATGAATTTGTTTGATGTGGCTAGTTTTTTTATGAAAGGTTTAGAGAAAGGTGCTATAACGACTAGAGCATCCTCCATTACTTTCAATTTTTTCCTTGCCCTATTTCCAGCCCTTATCTTCTTTTTTACGCTTATTCCCTACATTCCTATTGATAATTTTCAAGAAATACTATTGCAACTCTTGGGAGAGGTACTACCTCCGTCTACCAACGAAAGTGCTTTTAGTACACTTAACGACATCATCAATCATCCTAGAGGTGGTTTACTATCTTTTGGTTTTGTGATGGCTCTTTATTTTTCTACTAATAGTATCAACTCCTTGATGGAGGCTTTTAATAGCTCTTACCACATTTCTGAAATTAGAGGCATGTGGAAACAACGGCTAATTGCTCTTGGTCTTACACTAACTCTTTCATTAATGTTAATTCTTGCAATTGCTATTATCGTTTTTACACAAGTATCAAGTGCCTACTTTGTTGACTTAGGGATATTAAAAGAAAGCTCTATTAAACTCATTAAGATAGGAAAATGGATAACTCTCTTAACCTTCTTATTCTTCGGCTTATCCTTATTATTTCAATTTGGTCCATCCAAAAAAACCTATTGGAGTTTCTTTTCACCAGGAGCTATTTTAGCTACGCTGTTTATTGTACTGACTTCAATAGGATTTGGTTATTATATTGAACAGTTCGGTCAATACAATAAGCTTTATGGCTCTATTGGTACACTAATAGTAATTCTGTTGTGGATGTATTTTAACGCAATTGTGATGCTAATTGGCTTCGAGCTTAATGCCAGTATTTTTAGTGCTAAGGAGCACATACAATCATCGTCATTTATCGATTTTTTCCAAAAAAAGCAATAAACCAATAAGAAGACCTATTGCCACCATTCCCATCATTATTTTAGCGAATAGCATATTTAAAAACTTACAGTTTTATCGCAATCACGAATCAATTCGTATAAGTCTTTCATTGTGGAAAGAGGACACAGCTCAGCACCTTCTTTATCTCTCAAATTGAGACAAGTACCACATGCTAAAATCTGTCCCCTGCCATCCAATAAGGACTGGGCTAAGTCAAGAATAGGAAATTTATCAGAATGTAAGTCGCCATACTCTACCCCACTCGCTAAAAGAAAAAGACGAACATCGTCTTCTTCTTTTAATGAGAAGTTAGCCAAACGAAACGCATTGAATACAACTTCCGCGTCTGTGCTATAAATTACTATACCTAATTTCATTAGTTAATTTTTAATCGTATTCCTGTATAAATCAAACGCCCCATAACTGGCGCCCAAATAATGGAAGCATCGAAGTTACTACCAAAGGGATCATCGCTTCCTAATATAGGATTGTCTTGTTTATAATTCAATAGGTTTTCTCCTCCTAAGTAAACATCAAAGGTCTTGAAACGTTTCGTCACCTGGCTGTTTATAACAAAAAATGGGTCTGATTGGGTTTTTCCATCAGCTATAAAAGGATGATAAGGTATTCGACTTGAACCTATATAATTCCATGTAGCATCAAACAACCATTTGTTGATTTGGTCGGTAGAATAGGCAAAATTAACTAACGCTCTATTTTCAGGAACGAGCGGCATTATCTTTTTTTCGCCATCAAAAGTGGAATACACTTGATTGATTTTATAGGCTAGTTTCATATCAAAACGTTCAAATAACTCATAGTTAAAATCAAACTGAATACTGTTAGAATATGATTCACCATCCAAGTTGTAAAATCTTAGTTTTATTGGGTCTTCTATATCAATCACTACTTGATTCTCGAACTGTGTTCTATAAGCATCTGCATTGAATGTCGCTTCTCTATCAAAAATCTTAAAACAATGCGTTGCATTAATTCCATAATTCCATGCTAACTCTACACCTAAACTATCTTCTATATCAAATACTCTTGAAGATGCAAAATATGATGTATTTTCAGCTATTGGATTAGCAATGCGCATAGCTTTACCAGCAGAAAGTCTAAGAACGGTTGCCTCACTTGGGTTGTACTTCAAATTCAATCTAGGTAAATATTCAAAACCGTGAGTATTGTGATAATCTCCTCTCATACCTGCCACTAATACAAAGTTATTTTCTGGAGATATATAGCTATATTCACCAAAAACGCCTGTGGTTAAATCAGTTCGGTCAAAATTACTAGACTCATAATTTTCAGTATATCTATCAGCATAGTAGCTGAGTCCATATTTCAATATATGATGATTGTGTCTTAGATAAGTTTGAGCAATTAAATTTAAATAAGCGCTTTCCTGTAAAGCCTTATAATCTGTTAGTCCGAATTTGATGGTTTGATCATGCCTTCTAAAGGCTGTCTGAAGACCTACACTTTTACCTGGATTATCTGGTATTTTCAAACCTGTTTTAGTGCTAAATTCTAATAAGGTATTATCTAAAACAACCTTGTATGGATTGGTAAAGGTGCGTATTTGCCCCCCTACACGTTCATCTACTAAAACACGACCTACTAAATTTATTCTGTAGCTATCCGTTTCCCTAAGCCAGCGATTAAGAACATTTAATGATTTAATGTGCGGCATATCTAAGAAACCATTTTTATCCTGATCAACATCTTTAGAGTGGTAATTTATACTAGTAAATAAATTAGTGGTCCATTTACCTGTTTTCTTAGCAAATTGAAGGTTGTTTTCAAACTTACTTTCCGTATTAGTATAGAAATTCCAATAGATTTTATCGGCATTTTCAGGTTTAAAATATTCCAGATTAATTTGCCCAGCGAAAGATTCAAAACCATTAATAACTGAACCTGCTCCTTTTATAACTTGAATAGACTCAATCCATGTGCCGGGTACAAATGTAAGTCCATAAGATGAAGATAGACCTCTAATAAGAGGCACATTTTCTTGTGATTTGTGTGTAAATTTCTGGATTGTTGGTTTACTTTCTGATTTTTTATATGTTTAATGTTTTGATGTTATTTTGTTAAGCTTTGGGGTATAACAAATCAGTTTTAAACCTATGACAATCCCAAAAAGGTTTAACAATTCGAAAAAAAGTCTTAACAATCCGAT
>PKDP01000040.1 GCA_002862585.1 Flavobacteriales bacterium
TATATTGAAAAAGACTTATCTATTAACGACGAAATAGAAAAACTTCGCTTAAGCACCACCTCTACTCTACTCTCAGGTAGAAAAGATATAATAGTGGTTGCTTCTGTATCCTGTATTTATGGAATTGGTAATCCAGAAGAATTCAGTAATAATGTAATTGAAATACACGCTGGACAAAAGCTAAGTAGGAATAAATTGTTAAATCAATTTGTAACCTCTTTATACTCAAGGTCAGCCAATCAGTTTGAACGTGGAAACTTTATGGTTAAAGGCGATACGATTTCCATTTTTCCTGCCTACGCAGATATAGCTTATAAAATTCATTTTTGGGGCGATGAAATTGAAGAAATAGAAAGTTTTGACCCTGTAAATAATAGCATCATTGAAAAGTTTGAATATTTAAGAATTTTTCCTGCTACTATATTCGTTGCTTCAAAAGATCGAATACAGAGTGCTATTCATCAAATTCAAGATGACCTCATGGACCAAGTCCAATTTCTTCATAATACCGATAGAAAAACGGAAGCCAAACGACTTGACGAACGCGTGAATTACGATTTAGAAATGATTCGTGAATTGGGCTACTGCTCAGGAATTGAGAATTACTCCCGCTACTTTGACGGTAGAATGCCAGGTACAAGACCATTCTGTCTGATTGATTATTTCCCAAACGATTTCTTAACAGTCATTGACGAGAGTCACGTTACTATTCCTCAGATTAGAGCCATGTATGGTGGCGACAGATCTCGAAAGGAAAACTTAGTAGAATATGGGTTCCGATTACCTGCTGCTATGGATAATAGACCGCTAAAATTTGAGGAATTTGAAACCATTAACAATCAATTTATATATGTAAGTGCAACGCCTGCTGATTTCGAATTAGAACAATCTGGCGGTGTTGTAGCAGAGCAAGTTATTCGACCAACTGGATTGCTAGACCCTATTATTGATGTTCGTCCTTCACTAAACCAAATAGACGATTTACTAGAAGAAGTTAAGCTTAGAATTGATAAAAATGAGCGAACTCTTGTTACCACTCTTACTAAGCGAATGGCAGAAGAACTTACAAAATACCTCACACGATTCAATATTGGATGCCGATACATACATTCTGATGTTGATACCCTAGAACGTGTTGAAATACTTCATGAACTCAGAGAAGGTTTATTTGATGTATTAGTCGGAGTAAATCTATTAAGAGAAGGTCTAGACTTACCAGAAGTAAGCCTTGTGGCTATTTTAGATGCTGACAAAGAAGGCTTTTTACGTTCCCAACGTTCGTTAACACAAACAGCAGGTAGAGCCGCTAGAAATATCAATGGCTTAGTTATTATGTATGCCGATAGGCTTACAAAAAGTATGCGACTAACCATTGACGAGACAAACAGAAGACGTGAGAAGCAAATTTCCTACAATACGGAAAATGGTCTAGTACCTACCCCACTTAATAAGAAAAAAGATAATGAATTAGCTAAAAAACTAAATCCTTACGCTATTAAAGAAGGGATGAGTATGGCAGCAGAATCCAATGCCGATTATTCAAATCCAAAAGAACTTGAAAAGGCTATAAAAAACACACGTAAACAAATGGAAAATGCCGCACAAGACTTGGATTTCCTTGAAGCAGTAAAGCTCAGAGATAAACTTACTAAGCTAAATAAATTGAAAAAATAATCCTATTCATAGCCCCAATGGTGTACATCGTTGTTGGTTTCTTCAATATCGTCTTTTACAAATTTAATACGCTGAGCTATTGCAGCAAAAAGTTTATCGTTTTTCATTAGCCATTGCATTTGCTCTTTATCGTCATCTGCTGCTTTGGCAATTCTAGAAAGTAATGTAAACCCGTTTACATCTAGCCAACGAATAGCGTCTTTTTTACCCTCAACGCCTTTTATCATAGCTAATAGATATGGGGCATTTTTCATAAGCCAATCCGATGCTTTTTTATCAAAATAAAGAGCAAAGCAAAACAAGCCCAATTCAGGGTAATTATTTTTCATAAGCCAATCTCTTATTTCAGTATTACCTGAAATGGCTTCTCCCCATGCTAACAGTATTTTCTCCGGATATTGTTTCATAAAAAAAAGCCTCTTTTCAGAGGCTTAAAAAATGTTATTTTTTAACTTGCGGCTTGCCTTTTATATTCTTAAAGTAATACTTTTCATCACTTACCGAAACCAATTCCCATCCCATAGATGAAAGATAATTCAATGCATGTACTACAGTTGCAAACTTCCTTGAAGTTTCAGTCATCCTTTTATCAATGTTAACATTATTAGAGTTAAAAGAATAAAACATTTTAAGCTCTTTACTGCCTTTCTTACCAACGATTTCTTCAGAATATTTCATTTCCATATAGTTAACTTTTTTGGAAACTCTTTCTGATGGAACTGGCTTTTTTGCTGGTGACGGTCTAGTCTGAGCCATCATTGCCAATGGCAAAATAAAAGCCATCATTAAAATTACTTTCTTCATAATCATATTTTGTTTAAGTTAACAATATTAGTCGTTACCGCCAAGGATAATTGGTAAATCGCCATCTCCATTTCCAATAACAATAACTTTAGCGTTTGATGATTTAGATAATTCTTGCGTTGCCTCAACACCCTTCCACTTTAGTAATTGTGGTGTAATAGTCTTAGTTACAATTCTCTGGAAGTCCGAAATACCTTCAGCTTCAATACGTTTTCTTTCAGCCTCTTTAGATTCTCTCAATATTTTAAATTCATATTCTAAAGCCTCTTGCTCTTGACGAAGCTTATTTTCAATCGCCGCTTGAAGTGTCTTAGGAAGGGTTACGTCTCTAATTAAAATCGCATCTAAGAAAATGTATTTATCAGCAATTGATTTTGACGTAATATCATAAATTTTATCTTCAACTTCCTCTCGTTTAGTAGAGTATAATTCTTCTGGTAAATACTCTCCAATCACCTCTCTAGTTACTGAACGAATTTCTGGACGAATGATACTCTCTAAGTATTCTTCACCAACTAAATCGTGAAGGTATCCTAGCTGACTCATATCTGGTGTAAACCGGAACGATAAATCTACTTTAATAGAAAGTCCATTTTTAGACAACACTTCCATTGCCTCATAGTCTTCCTGAATTTTTACGTTATAAATATATACTTTGTTCCAAGGTGCTATAAAATGAAACCCCTGAGGAACTACTAAATCTTTATCTAATCCTCCACCAAATCGCTTAAATATTACAGCTTTTTCACCAGGGTTTACGGTGTAAAACATATTTCCACCAGTAATAAGCAAAAATATAATTGCTACAAATCCTAGCACAAAAAATCTAGGTAATTTAGGATTAAATCCACCTGAGTCATTATTTTCAAACATTCTTTTTTTTTTAATTGTTAAATATTAGTGTTCCTTTTTCTCACGAACCATTCAATTATCAAAAATACAAATAAAAGAATGAAAATCCATCTCAAATTAATCAAATCATTTTGAGATTTAGTAATATAACTCAAGACTGACGATTCTATTTTATTCAATTCTGATTTCAAGTTATTCAACTCTGATAAATAAAAGGATTTACCATTATATTTTCTTGAAAGAGAATACAGTAATTGGTGATTAGCTCTTGAATTCATTTTTTCAACTTCCAATTCTAAAACCGAAAATTGCCCTTTGTTCAAATACTTTTTTCCATCATGATTAACAGTAGAATTGAAGAAATAATTTCCAACATCTAACTGCTCTAATTCTAGAGAATAATTATTGTCAAGTTTATTGAATGTATAAGGAAAATCAGCACCATTTTCATCAGTTATTATTATACTTACTTCTGGGGAAGTAATAAGCTCGAAATTTGAGTTATAGAAGTCAGCTTCTATAAATAGCGGCTCATTTTCAAAGATTAACTTATCATACCTCAAGCGAAAAGATCTTTTATCGTCTTTAACAGCCAAAAACTGAATACTCTTGTTGATGAGTTCATTAAACAATTTATGGTCTTTTGTTTTCATGAATTCAAATAATCGCCATTTCCACAACCCCTCAACTGTACAGAGTGCATTCCGTTGACCGTTTTGTTTGGAAAAAGAAATAATTGGCTTTTCAGTTTCTATTCCCAATACACTTTGCGAAAACAAGCTAGAATGTTCTGAATAGAGTTCCAAAGCAGAAAGCGGAGAGTATAAAGGTGGTAATTGCTGTAAAAACTCATCCCACTTTTCATCAAGTGAAAATAAAGAAAATGGAGTGTATGTAGCAATTACTTCATTCAACGAATTTTTGGATTCATATGAAAACCAATCCATTTGTATGGATGTAATAGAATTACCTAAAAAGTAAAATACTGGTAAATCCGTCTCTGGAATAGTAGTCTGAAAAGCTATCACTAAACTGTAAGCTTGATAGTTGCCATCAAAATCATCAATTGACTCAACTATAAGTCGATAGTTTTTATTAGACTCAATAGCATTACTCAAAGCCGAAATATCAGGGTGAGTAATATCAGAGAGTAGTAGTATTTTCTGCTTACTTTTCAGAACATCAATGTATATGTCCTTTTGATTATTAAATGTGTTTTTCTCCTTATCAAGTGGCTTGACTTTTATGGTATATTTCTGAATACCTATTTTTTTAGCATCCATGAAAAAATCAAAATAATATTGAGTGTTTGTAGAGTTTACCTTTACTTGCTCTTCCTTAATTTTTACATCGTTTTCCCATACACTAACACTAAGGTTTTCATCTAAGCAGTTTTGAGCCAATACACTTACTTTTAAAGGGAAAGTGTTTCCAAAATAAGCCAATTCATTATATGAAACTGTGCTAAGCTCTACATCCCTTTTTTGGCTTGTATCGCCTAAAAGGACAGTATATAATGGTGCATCAAATGAATAATTTGCATAGAGTGGATTGGAGCTAGAATTGTAAATCCCATCAGAAACTACAATATTAGCAACTACATTTCTATTGCTATATAAATCAGAAATTTCATTGAAATAAGCTGAAAAATCTGTTAATCTATCACTAAAATTGACATCGCCACCTCTTTTGATTTGTTCACCAAAAGTATACTGCTCTACATCAAAATCATCAGATAATTCTTCAATCAAGGAATTGATGTTGTTATTAAAATCGTCTTTTGTAAAAGGACTGTTAGAATGCTCAATAATAGACGAAGAGTTATCAATACCAATGGTTACAATGGGTTGTTCTTTTAATACACTTTGACTATTAATGAACGGTTTTAAAAGAAAAAAGGATAATAAAAAAACCGTAATAAATCGTAAAGCAAATAATATGCTTCTAGTAGATTTAAAAGAGGTTGATAAACGTTTACTATACAACAAAAAAGATAAGAAGAATGCTAAAGCTATACAGCCTAAAATCCAAAACATTGACCACTCAGTTGTAATAACATTCATTAAGTCAGCATTCCTCCACAAACATTCAACACTTGACCCGAAATATAAGATGACATATCAGATGCTAAAAATAATGTAGCATTGGCAATATCTTCAGGGTTTCCTCCTCTTTTGAGTGGAATACTATCCGTCCAACCTTTGACAACGTTTTCATCTAATTTTTCAGTCATTTCAGTCTCTATAAAACCAGGTGCAATAACATTACAACGAATATTTCTAGAACCTAACTCTAGTGCTGTAGATTTAGAGAATCCTATAATACCCGCTTTCGAAGCAGAATAGTTAGCTTGTCCGGCATTACCTTTAACTCCAACAACAGAACTCATATTTATAATTGAACCTGAACACTGCTTAAGCATTGGACGTAATACAGCTTTTGTAAGATTGAAAATGGATTTTAAATTTACTTCCATTACTTTATCAAAATCCTCCTCACTCATTCTCAAAAGTAGGTTGTCTTTAGTAATACCAGCATTATTTACTAAAACATCAATAGAACCAAATGTTGATATGACATCATCGGCTAAGGCTTGAGCCGCTTCAAAATTAGATGCATCGGACTTAAAGCCTTTGGCCTTAATTCTATATTCACCCAACTCAGCTTCTAAAACTTTTGCTTTTATATCTGATGATAAGTACGTAAAAGCAATATTCGCACCGTTTTGAGCAAATGCTAAAGCAATACCCTTTCCAATTCCTCGAGATGCTCCTGTAATAATTGCTGTTTTACCTTTTAAAAGTTCCATATTAACATTAATTTAAGATTATAAATATAGTGTATTAAAATAAAAAAGACGCATGAAGCGTCTTTCTAGAAAAGTTTAAATTGTATTAAGCGTTTACGCCCATTAGTTCAGCCATCTTTTCACCAATCCTTGCTGGTGATTCAACTACATGAATTCCGCACTCGCTCATGATTTTCATTTTAGCTTCTGCAGTATCGTCTTCTCCTCCTACAATAGCCCCTGCATGGCCCATTGTTCTTCCTTTTGGAGCAGTCTGACCAGCAATAAAGCCAACAACAGGCTTAGTACCGTTTGCTTTAATCCAATGAGCAGCATCAGCTTCCAACTGACCACCTATCTCACCAATCATTACGATACCATCAGTTTCTGAATCGTTCATAAGTAATTCAACAGCTTCCTTAGTTGTTGTACCAATAATTGGGTCACCGCCAATTCCTATAGCGGTAGAAATACCCATTCCTGCTTTTACAATTTGGTCAGCAGCTTCGTAAGTTAAAGTACCTGATTTTGATACTACACCAATTCTACCTGATTTGAAAACAAATCCTGGCATAATTCCACATTTTGTCTCTCCAGGAGTAATAACACCTGGGCAGTTAGGACCAACCAAATGACAATCTTTGTCAGAGATATACTCTTTAACAGTAATCATATCTTTAGTAGGAATTCCTTCCGTGATACAAATGATAACTTTTATTCCAGCAGCAGCAGATTCCATAATGGCATCGGCAGCAAATGCAGGCGGCACGAAAATTATAGAGGTATTAGCGTCAACTTTTTCAACAGCTTCAGCAACAGTATTGAATACTGGTTTTTCTAAATGAACTTGCCCCCCTTTTCCTGGTGTTACACCACCAACAATATTGGTTCCATATTCAATCATCTGACCAGCATGAAAAGTACCTTCACTTCCAGTAAAACCTTGAACAATAATTTTCGATTGATTATCAACTAATACACTCATATTGATTTTTTGGTAAAATTACTTTTTGCAAATTTAAAATGAAATATGAATTAGGAAAACAAAAAAGCAAAAGACTTTCTATCTTTGTCAAATGTTTATTAACAATGATACCATTTGTGCCTTAGCAACTTCATCAGGAAAAGGAGCTATTTCTATTATAAGATTGTCAGGTGATAAAGCCATTGACATTTGCAATTCTTTTTTCTCTAAAGACATTTCAGGAGTAAAAAGTCACACCCTACATTTTGGTACTATCAAAAAAGAACAACAGATTATTGATGAAGTAGTGGTTAGTGTTTACAGAAATCCTAACTCCTACACTGGTGAAGATGTTATTGAGGTATCATGTCATGGCTCAAAATACATTCAAAACCAGCTCATCCAACTGTTTATTGGTGCTGGTGCTAGAATGGCTAAAGCCGGTGAGTTTACCCTCCGAGCCTTTTCAAATGGAAAAATGGATTTATCGCAAGCTGAAGCTGTTGCTGACCTAATTTCATCAGAAAATGAATCAGCACATAGAGTAGCTATGCACCAAATGCGAGGTGGATTTTCTAATGAGTTAAAAGTATTGCGAGATGAACTAATTAGTTTTGCATCTCTTATGGAACTCGAATTGGATTTTGGAGAAGAAGATGTAGAATTTGCTAACAGAGAAAAATTTAACTCTTTACTCGAAAAGATAAAAGTTATTTTAAAACGACTTATTGATTCATTTGCAGTTGGTAATGTTATGAAAAATGGTGTGCCCGTAGCGATTATTGGACGACCCAACGTCGGTAAGTCAACACTATTGAATGCTCTTCTAAACGAAGATAGAGCCATCGTTTCAGAAATTGCTGGAACTACAAGAGATATTATTGAAGATACAGTAATTATTGACGGTATTCAGTTTCGTTTTATTGATACTGCAGGTATTAGAGAGACTGAAAATGTTATCGAAAATATTGGTATAAAAAAAGCCATTGAAAAAGCTCAAAATGCTCAAATTATTATTTTTATTGTTGATGCCTCACAAGACCTTAATGAACAACTTCTTGAATTAGACAAATTAAAAGCTAACGGACTTAAAGAACCCTTAATAATTGCAAATAAAGTAGACTTGAATCCGAGTATTACATCAGAACTGCCAAAAGCGTTAGCAATATCAGCAAAGAATAAGGAAGGTATTGACACTTTCTCAAAAAAACTATTAGAATCCGTTTATGATAATGATTTTGATAGAAACGATACTTTATTGAGTAATAATAGACATCTTGAAGCTCTACAGTTGTCACTAGATTTTGTGATTAAGACTACTGAGGGATTAAACAGTGGAATAAGCAGTGATTTTATTGCTATGGATATCCGACAAGCACTTTTTCACATTGGAGAAATCACTGGAGAAATATCTACTAACGATTTACTAGATAATATCTTTTCTAATTTCTGTATCGGAAAATAATTATCTCGCTCCTTTTTTTAACTTTAAATTGATCTTAATAACAATTGAATATTGTTAATATAAGTATTGATAAATTACTTCGTTTTCTGTTATAGAATTTATTAGATTTGTGGTCGATTTTAAACAAAAGAAAATATGAATTTTGATGTCATTGTTATAGGAAGTGGACCTGGCGGGTACGTTACTGCCATTCGTGCTTCACAATTAGGATTAAAAACCGCTATTGTTGAAAAAGAATCTTTAGGAGGTGTATGTTTAAACTGGGGTTGTATCCCAACAAAAGCACTCTTAAAATCTGCTCAAGTATTTGAATACATAAACCACGCTGAAGATTTTGGAATCTCGGTAAAAGGTGCTGAAGCAGACTTCAACAATGTAGTATCTCGTTCTAGAGATGTTGCTGACGGTATGAGTAAAGGAATTGACTTCTTAATGAAAAAGAATAAAATTGAAGTCATTATGGGCACTGCCTCTGTTAAGGCAGGTAAAAAAATTGACGTAGTTGATACTGATCGTAAAACAACTGAATACAGTGCTTCAAACATTATTATTGCTACAGGTGCCCGTTCAAGAGAATTGCCTAACCTTCCACAAGATGGTAAGAAAATCATCGGCTACAGAAAAGCAATGACTTTAGAGAAAAAACCATCTAAATTAGTGGTTGTTGGTTCTGGTGCTATTGGTGTAGAATTTGCGTATTTCTATAATGCAATGGGTGTTGATGTAACTGTAGTAGAATATATGCCTAACATTGTACCTGTTGAAGATGAAGACGTTTCAAAACAACTTGCTCGCTCATTCAAAAAAGCAGGCATAAAAGTAATGACGAACTCATCTGTGGAAAGTGTTGACACCTCTGGTAAAGGATGTGTTGTTAGTGTAAAAACTAAAAAAGGCGAAGAAAAAATCGAATGTGATGTAGTTCTTTCAGCCGTAGGTATTACTGCTAATATTGAAAATATCGGACTAGAAGATGTTGGTATCGTTACAGACAAAGGAAGAATTCTTATTAACGACTATTACCAAACAAATATACCAGGATACTTTGCTATTGGTGATGTATTGCCTACTCAAGCATTGGCACACGTTGCATCTGCTGAAGGAATTATTTGTGTAGAGAAAATAGCTGGTCATAATCCAGAGCCTTTAGACTACGGAAACATTCCAGGGTGCACATATTGTTCACCTGAAATTTCGTCTGTAGGATATACTGAAAAAGCTGCCAAAGAAGCAGGTTATGATGTAAAGGTTGGTAAATTCCCATTCTCTGCCTCAGGTAAAGCATCAGCAGCTGGGCACAAAGACGGTTTTGTAAAAGTTATTTTCGATGCAAAATACGGAGAGTGGTTAGGATGTCACATGATTGGATACAATGTAACTGAAATGATTGCTGAAGCTGTTGTAGCTCGTAAATTAGAAACAACAGCTCACGAAATCTTAAAAGCAGTTCACCCTCACCCAACTATGAGTGAAGCAGTAATGGAGGCTGTTGCTGCAGCATACGACGAAGTAATACATATGTAATAAAACATACACAGAACAATAAAAAAGCCCCGCACATACGGGGCTTTTAATTTACTTTTGTTTTAGTGAATTATCCACCAATCGAAATTAACTCGACTTCAAATACTAAAGTAGCATTAGGTCCAATTGCACCACCTGCACCTCTTTCACCGTAGGCTAAGTTAGAAGGGATGAATAATTTGTATTTAGCACCAGCGTTCATTAACTGCAATGCTTCTACCCATCCTGGAATAACTCCATTTACTGGAAATGTAGCTGGCTGACCTCTATCTACAGAACTGTCAAAAACAGTACCATCAATTAACGTTCCATGATAATGTACTGTAACATTGTCTGTTTCTTTTGGAGAGTCACCTGAACCTTCTTTTAGTACTTCGTACTGTAAACCAGTTGCAGTAGTAACTACACCATCTCTCTTAGCATTTTCATCTAAGAATTTCTGACCAGCTTCAACATTAACTTTTTGCTTTTCATTAGCTAGCTTTCCAAAATAGTCTTGCAAAACGATATTAGCTTCTTCTTCAGAAATTTCTAAAGTGTTTCCTTCAAAAACATCTTTAAAAGCTTTAGCAATAGCATCTGAATCTATACTTTCTAAACCTTGACTTTTAACGCTTTTGGCTACGTTTACACCCAAACTATAACTTACTTTTTCCATTTCGGTATTTAAATTTTGTGCATTAATACTTGAAAATCCCAATAGCACAATAAGGGATAAAATTAAATTCTTCATCTTTATTAAATTTGAGGGCAAATATACCTTAATTATAGAAAGTTTAGAGTAATTTATGCTAGTAGTTTTGTATCTTTAACCCTTGATTTATTTCTATGGAAATTACAAAATGTCACATTCAAGGATTACTAACTATTGAACCTACAGTATTTGGTGACAATAGAGGCTATTTCTTTGAAAGCTTCAATAAAGATAAATTTGATGCTGAAGTTCCCAATATTAGTTTCGTTCAGGATAACCAATCAATGTCACACAAAGGAGTATTGAGAGGCTTACACTTTCAACCCCCCCCCTTTGAACAAGGCAAATTAGTTCGTGTCATTCAAGGCAGTGTATTAGATGTTGCAGTAGATATTCGCAAAGGCTCTCCTACCTACGGACAACACAAAAGCATATTACTTAGCGGAGAAAATAATCTACAGTTTTGGATACCATCAGGATTTGCACATGGTTTTCTAACCTTAGAAGATAATACAATTTTCAGTTATAAATGTACTGGTCGATACTCTAAAGAGTCAGAAGGTTCAGTTTTATGGAATGACAAAGATTTAAATATCGATTGGAATATCTCTTCTCCTATTGTTTCTGAAAAAGATCAAATAGCCGAAACATTTAAGCAGTTTAAAAGCCCTTTCTAAATGAAAAAATACATTTCTTTTACTTCAATATTATTAGCGTCTGCACTAGTTATTTCACTTTTTACCTTTTCTTCAAAAGAGTATGCAGACAATTTGTCAATACTTGAAAACCTCAAAGAAAAGTACTCGATTTTTGCCCTACCAAAACCTACTAACAGCCTTTATTTCGCAAACGAAAGAGCGCCATTAGAAAACCCAGATATATGGGAAAGATATGATAAAGAGCTTCTAAAAAACACCTACTGGCAATCCAACACCTTGTTGCTACTTAAAAGAGCAGCCAAATATTTCCCAGTAATAGAGCCTATTCTTAAAGAAAATAACATTCCAGATGACTTCAAATATCTGGCTTTGATAGAAAGCGGCTTAGAAAATGTAACATCACCGGCTGGGGCTAAAGGATTTTGGCAAATTATGAAATCTACTGCTAAGGAATTTGGACTAGAAGTGAATTCTGAAATTGACGAACGCTACCATCTAGAAAAATCAACTTCAGTAGCTTGCGATTTTTTATCAGCAGCTCACGAAAAATTTAGCAGCTGGACTCTAGCAGCTGCAGCCTATAATATGGGAAGGTCTGGACTTCAAAAACAACTCAACAGACAGAAGTGTGAAGGCTACTATAATTTATTGTTAAACGATGAAACTTCTAGATATGTGTTTAGAATCTTAGCCATCAAAGAAATTATTGAAAATCCAAAAAAATATGGCTTTCAATTTAGAAGTGAAGACCTCTACAAAAATATACCTACATATACAGTAAAAGTAGATTCAACCATTGATAGTTGGGCAGAATTTTCAAATAATATAGGTATCAACTATAAGATTTTGAAAATTCATAACCCTTGGCTGAGACAAAGCTACCTAACCAATACATCTAGAAAAAATTACGAGATTAAGATACCTTCTAGTGAAGCATATAATTTAAACGTTCAAAAAACAAGTTCAGAAAGTAAGCCTTCAGATGAGTAAAAATAAAGAGACACTTCAAATATTTGGAGCGAAGGAACATAACCTTAAAAATATTGATATCACCATTCCCAGAAATGAATTGGTAGTCATTACAGGTTTGAGTGGCAGTGGGAAATCATCACTTGCTTTTGACACTATCTATGCGGAAGGACAAAGAAGGTATATTGAGACCTTTACTGCATACGCTAGACAATTTCTCGGTAGCCTTGAACGACCGAATGTCGATAAAATCAGCGGACTCTCCCCTGTTATATCTATCGAACAAAAAACTACCAATAAAAACCCTCGTTCAACAGTCGGTACTATTACTGAAATTTATGACTTTTTAAGACTACTTTTTGCTAGAGCTTCTGATGCATACTCCTATAATACAGGTGAAAAAATGGTGTCTTATACTAATGATGAGATAAACGACATCATTACAAACGAGCTGAGTCAAGAGAAAACCATCATCCTTGCTCCTGTTGTGATTTCTAGAAAAGGACATTATAGAGAACTCTTTGAACAAACGGCTAGACAAGGTTTTTTAAAAGTAAGAGTTGACGGCGAACTAACCGAAATAACGCCAGGTATGAAGCTTGACCGCTTCAAAACTCACGATATTGAAATTGTCATTGATAAGCTTATCATAAAAATAGAAAATGAAAAACGCTTAAAAGAATCCATTGAAACGGCCATGAAGTACGGAGATGGATTAATAATGACCCTCAATATAGAAAATGGTGATGAGCGTTATTTCAGTAGACACTTAATGTGTTCCAAAACTGGTATTTCATATGCACAACCAGAGCCGAACAGTTTTTCATTTAATTCTCCGAAGGGGGCATGCTCAAAATGTAATGGCTTAGGAATTAAATCCGTAATTGA
The DNA here is from genome assembly GCA_002862585.1 of Flavobacteriales bacterium. GTDB lineage: Bacteria > Bacteroidota > Bacteroidia > Flavobacteriales > UBA7312. The sequence goes on from PKDP01000040.1 coordinate 13,282, forward strand.
TAAAAGCAAAATCGTTAATGAAAAACTTAGCATTCATAATGGTGGACTAACTCCTATTGCTAAGAATGCTAACTCATGGATTACTAGTCAGATAGAAACTATAGGTAAGAAATATGATTTCAATTTATCCACTCCTATTAAAGACATTCCAAAGAAGGGAATGGATGCTATTCTTTATGGGTCAAATGAAACCTTTGACGTAGAGCTTAAAGAAGCTCGACTTAGTAAATCTTACAAAATAAACTTCGAAGGAATCATAAATTTCATTGAAGACCAATTCAAGAACTCATCATCTACCAAGCTGAGGCGTTGGGCAAGTGAATTCATGATTAAAAAAGAATGCGAAAAATGTAACGGCTCTAGATTAAAAAAGGAATCGTTATTCTTCAAAATAGACGAGAAAAACATTTCTGAAGTCGCTGAAATGGATATCATAGAACTTAAAAAGTGGATTGACAGCCTGGAAAGCAAACTCAATAAAAAGCAGAAAATAATTGGTAATGAAATTATCAAGGAATTAAGTAAACGTATACAATTTCTTATAGACGTTGGTCTAAATTACCTTTCCTTAAACCGTTCGTCAAGAAGTATTTCGGGTGGTGAAAGCCAACGCATTCGACTGGCTACGCAGATAGGTTCGCAATTAACCGATGTCCTTTA
>PKDP01000100.1 GCA_002862585.1 Flavobacteriales bacterium
AAAAGTTTAATTCCTTTTGGTACTATCAAGGCTTAAGTTTGTATTCTAATCAGGTTAGCGCCTATCAAAAAGAATTTAAAGACGTCAAAGTCTTATTTTTTGAAAATTTCATAGAAGATATAAATGGAACACTGTCAGATATCTTCGATTTTTTAGAAATAGATTCCTCTTTTGAGCCATCCAACTTTATGGTGAACAAGAAGAGTACAGGTGTTCTCAAAAGAAAATGGGTAAATTCTCTATTGCAATATTTTTCAGGACTTTCATTTCTAAAAAACAGTTTTTATAGACTTTTTGGAAAGGAGAAAACTAAACTCATCAGAGAGCTGGCTATGCGAAAAAACTTAACCAAAACAAAGAAGGGAATTGATGATAAGATTAAACTACAATTAGAATCTTTTTTCTTGGATGACGTGAATAAATTAAAAGAGATATTACCTTTACAGAATGTCAATTGGCTGAATAATGGAAAGGATTCATAATTTTTTAAAAAAGATTTATGATAAAGTATTCACTATGCTTTATCGAAGCTCATTCAAAAAACTGGGTAAGAAGTCAATGCTATGTATGCCCTTTAGTATTAATGGGGCTAAATATATGTCTATTGAATCAGAAGTTTACATAAAGCCTAACTCTTGGCTTCTTGCTGTTGATGAAGATGGTTCACCAAATGAAAAGTTAAGCATAGGAGCTAAAACATATATTGGGAGAAATGTGCATATTGTTGCGCTGAGAGGAGTTCATATCTCAGCTAATGTGTTGATAGGTGATAATGTTTATTTGGCCGATAACTATCACCATTTTAAAGATGGAAATAAGCCTTATAAAGAGCAAGGCGTTGGATTTAAAAAGGAAGTGCTAATAGGCGATGGAGTTTGGTTAGGAGAAAATGTATGCGTATTGTCCTCATATATAGGAAAGCAGTGTATTATAGGAGCGAATTCTGTTGTTACAAAAGATATTCCTGATTATTCGATGGCGGTGGGGACTCCCGCAAAAGTGATTAAGAAATTTGATCAAACAACAAATACTTGGATTGAAGTATAGTAAATGGAAATTGATTTAAAAAAATATAACTTTAACTGGTTCCCAATGCTGCTGCTCTTAATATCCGGAGGGACTTTAGGTTTTGTATTTTTTAGAAAGGAGTTGCTTTTCGTAATTTTCTTTTTCTTTTTAATTCTATTTTTTATTCGTGGCTTATATAAAAATGAGTTTATTAGATTCTTTCAGTTGTTTGTTCTGTTCGCATTACTACTGATGACCAATTATTATTATGCTGATGTTGAGCAATCTATTCAAAAGTTATTTGCAAATCTTTTAGTATTTACCTCTTCAATTTTTGCAGCTTTATACTACTCAAGAGAAGAGAATAAAAGAAAATTCATTTCACATGTACGGACTATATTGAAGTTTGTTTTGATTCATAGCCTAATTAACTTTTTTATTTATCCATATATTGAGCTTAACTTGACCGAAATTAGTACTGAGAGGTATGATTGCCTAACATATAATTACTTGTTTTATTATTTAGGAGAAACACACCTCATTAACTTTTCTACATTTGAAATTGCACGAAATCAGGGTATTTTTTGGGAGCCAGGTATACTGCAAATATTTATGAACCTTTTGCTATTTATAGAGGCATTCATATTGAAAAAAAGAGGACTAGTTTTTTGGCTAACAATACTGTCAATTGTTAGTACCTTTTCTACAACTGGATTAATAGTGATGTTTATTCAGTTGATTTTATATTTCTTCAACACGTTTAAGCAAAATATATATATATCCATTCTTGTTTTTGGTGTGATAGGCGTGATTTATGTTATTACAGCAGCAAATGTTCAGAATAAAATTTCTGGTGACGGACAAGTATCTTTTCAGGCAAGGCTATTTGATTTAGTACAGCCACTATACATACTTGCGGATCATCCGCTAACGGGGGTTGGTTTAGACGACGAACAATACGTTAGTACTAGACAAAACACATCATATTCATTAAACCTTAATGCAGTTGATTTTACAAACAGAAAAAAAGGATCGACAAATTCGGTAAGTTTTTTTCTAGCCGCAGCAGGAATTCCTTTTTTCGTTGTTGTGTTCTATATGCTTTATTCTCAACAGTTCATTTTGGAAAAACGATTATGGTTTTATATATTTATAGTAATTTCTTTGATGTCAGAGCCATTATTGCTTAGGCCCTTTTTCTTAACCTTTGTGATGTCTGGAACGATACATTTTTTTGAAAAATTTAGATGGAAAGAATATTAATTACAGGAGGAGCGGGTTTTATTGGCTCTCGATTAAGCTTGCGTTTAATTGAGCAAGGCTATGAAGTAACTGTTATGGATAATCTTTCTAAACAGATTCACTCTGATACGCCTGAGCAGTCGTTATTATATAATTCCATAAAAGATAAGGCTCGTTTTATTCATGGTGATGTGCGTAGCCTTTCCGATTGGCAAAAAGCGATTGATGGAAATGATGTGATTGTACACTTAGCTGCCGAAACGGGGACAGGTCAGTCCATGTATCAAATAGACAAATATGTTGAGGTTAATTGCGCAGGAACAGCCAAAATGCTAGATGTATTAGCAAACTCTCAACACTACGTAAAAAAAGTAATAGTTGCTTCATCAAGGGCTATTTATGGTGAAGGGAAATATCTATGCGAAAAAGATGGAGAAGTCTTTCCAGAAAGTAGAAGTCAAAGTGATTTAGATAGCGGAAAGTTTGAGTGTAAATGCAACTATTGTGGTAGAGTGTTGGAGCTAATACCAACGGACGAAGATTCAAAAATTCATCCTGAATCAATTTATGGGATTACAAAAAGTAATCAAGAGCAAATGGTATTGATGAGTTGTAAAAGTTTGAACATATCTGCTGTGGCTCTTAGGTATCAAAATGTGTATGGACCGGGTCAATCACTGACAAATCCTTACACAGGTATACTATCCATTTTTTCAACTCGAATACTGAATAACAATTCAATAAATGTGTTCGAAGACGGCGAAGAAAGTAGAGATTTCATCTATATTGATGATGTGATTGATGCTACTATGTTGGCCATTCAAAAGGATATTAAAAATAATATAGCTCTTAATGTTGGTTCAGGAGTTTCAACAACCGTAAAGTATTTGGCGGACAGTCTAAAAAAACTGTACGGTTCGGATATTGAGGTTAACATTTCAGGAGATTATAGAATAGGGGATATTCGCCACAATAAAGCGGATATTGAAAAAGTAAAAGAAGTATTAGGTTTCAGCCCAAAAACGTCTTTTGAAGTTGGTCTTAGAAACTTTGTTAACTGGGTGAAGGAACAAGAAATACAATCTGATAATTATGAGAAGTCTATTACTGAAATGAAGAAAAAAGGCTTAATGAAATGAAAATAGGAATTGTAACCGTTACGTATAACAGTGAACATGTTTTAGACGATTTTTTCAAATCAATTCAGCAGCAAGATTATAAAAATTTCCTTCTTTTTTTTATTGACAATGCCTCTTCTGACAAATCGGTAGAACACATCAAATCATGGGACTTTCACGATAAAGTATTAGTTGAAAACGAGCAAAATTTAGGCATTGCAACTGGAAATAATCAAGGAATAAAATTGGCTGTTGAAAACGATTGCGATTTTGTTCTTTTACTGAACAACGACACTGTTTTTGAAGCAAGTTTGCTTTCCAAATTACTGAATACTCAGTCCAAGTATAGTTCTAGTGTGGTAGTTCCTAAGATGAATTATTTTTCTCCACCAAATAAAATTTGGTATGCCGGTGGGTTCTACAATAGAAATAAGGCATTTCTAAATTATCACAGAGGTCAAGGAGAGCTAGATACGCAACAGTATAACGAAGATGACATTGTTGATTATGCTCCATCATGCTGTGTGTTAATTCATAAAAAAGTCCTTGAAGATATTGGAAATATGGACGAAAAATATTTCGTTTATTTTGATGACGCCGACTTTTTTTACAGACTAAAACTAGATAAAAGGCATAAGATAAGGTATATGCATGACGTGGAATTTTTTCATAAAATAGGTAGTCTAACAAAGTCCAGGAGCTCAAAGGGTTCTAATTATTACAGTAAATTTTTCATTAAGCAAAACTGTAAGAATCATGTGTATTTTTTGAAAAAAAATCAACCGCGTTTCTTATTTATATTCCTTATTCAATTGTGGTTTTATATGACATTAAGATTCTTTTTCAGTTCCAACTTTGAAAAGAAATGGAGTACGTTTAAATTAATTCAATCCTCTTATTTTATAGGTTTAAAAATGTAGCAATGAAGGTAAATACATTTATAGTTGGTGCGCCAAAAGCAGGAACAACCTCACTTCATTATTATTTAAGTAATCATGCAAATGTGAGCATGAGTACAGTCAAAGAACCTAACTTTTTTTCATCTACAGAAGTGTCTTCTTTATACTATGACTCTAAGTCAGTTGATAACACTAAAAATTATCACAGTCTGTATACTGAAAACAAAAAGATTATGGGAGAGGCTAGTGTGTCTTACTTATTTTATGAGAATGTGCCAAAACGCATTCATGATTATAATGAGGACGCAAAAGTAATTATTATGCTTAGAGACCCCCTTGAAAGAGCATTGTCTCATTACCTTATGGATTGTAGGCTAGGATTTTGTAATTTGAGTCTTGAGGATATTATTTCAAACAAAGAAAAATATCCGCAATTTTTTCAGCAGTTTTTAGAGCTAGGGCTATATAATAGTCAGCTTGAACGTTACCTTTCTGTTTTTGGAAAAGACAGAGTGAAAATCATTTTCTATTCAGATTTTAAAACTAAAACTGCTCAAATAATGAATGAGATTACAGACTTTTTAGATGTTGAAAAGTTGGATATAGATTTCACTATTCAAAATCCTTTTTTATCCCCCTCGTCGACTTTAATCTCATATTTTTATAAGTTTAATTGGATAAGGAAATCGATTAAGTTTTTACTATCAAAAAAGAGTCTTGAGCTTGTGAAAAGAACAGTCTTTCTTAAAAAGAATAAACCTGTTTTTTCTAATGAATTAAAATTTAAAATTAGAGCCTTTTACTTGGCTGATATTGAGAAATTAGAATCCCTACTAGAAGTAGATTTAAGCAGATGGAAAAAAGAGTAGCCATAATAGACCCAGTAGGGATTAAAAGTGGTATGAATCAATATGATATTTATTTATGCCAAGCTCTAGACGATTTAAACGTTCAGACGTTTATATACTCTAACTTTGAAAGCCATTCAAAATCAATAGTTTCTAAACTGTTTTTTGGAACTTTCTTTTCCTCTAATCTTCTTCAATTAATAGACTTTCTTAAAGGAATTATTTTGTCTTGCATAGATTGTAAACGACAAGGTGTAAAGGAGGTTATCGTTCATGTATTTTCTACTCACAATATGGCATTCTTTACTTACTTGATGTGTAAGTTGTTTGGCTTCAAAATCATAACTATTTCTCATGATGTATCATCCTTCACGAATCAAGATAATAGATTATATCATCGACTAATTTACAACCATTGGTCTGATTATATTATTGTTCATAATGAGTATTCGAAGGAAAATATATTGCCTTTGATATCCCCTAAAGTGCATTCTAAGATTCGCATAATAAAACACGGAGGCTTTATAGAACTACCTGACTCTAATATAACTAAGGCTAATGCTCGAAAGGAATTAAATTTAGATTTTGAAACACCTTATATACTTTTCTTTGGCCGATTTAAGTCTACCAAACGACTCGATATTTTGCTAAGAGCTATGGCAGGTATTAATTCTAGTATTCATTTGATAATTGCTGGTGATATAGGAAAGGAAAGCTTTGATAAATATCAAAACCTCATCAATAAGTTTGGAATAAGTGAGCGCGTAATTTTAGATATAAATTATGTTTCTGATTCTAAGAGAGAATTCTATTTCAAAGCAGCAGATGCTATGGTTTTACCCTATGAAATTATTTTTCAAAGTGGTGTGTTACTGATGGCTATGTCTTACGGCTTGCCAGTAGTAGCATCTGATATACCGCCATTTAAAGAGGTTATAGAGCACAACAAAAATGGCTTGCTTTTTGAATCACTTAATGCTAAAGATTTAGCCCATAAGATCAACACTCTTTTTGAGGATAAAGGTTCAGTTCATGGGTTTTCAAAATCTGCAATTGAGACCATTAACACTACATTTTCGTGGGATGAAATAGCAGCTAACTATAAGCAGCTACTGTCTTAATCTTTTAATTACCTTTGTTTTCGTATGAAAAGAATACTGTTTCAACTTATTTTTCTGTTACTATTTAAAGTGTCATTCGCTCAGTTCAATGCCCCTTTAAGCCATACCTATAATGCTAATTTTGAAAAAGATTTGCATGCCATTGGAATTTCTGAACACACCTCCATTAAACCCTTCAAGCTATCCATAAATGATACGACCCATTATAATTCTATTTCACCAATAGAAACAAAAAAGACGTATCTCCACAATTTTTTGAATGACAATTTATTTTTTGTTAAATCAAAAAATTATGAATTTTACGTAAACCCTCTTTTACAATTAGAAGTAGGTGCTGATGATAAAAATAGATTTGTTAATACAAGAGGAATTGAGCTTAAAGGAAGAATCGGCAATAAGGTGCGTTTTAACTCTTCATTCTATGAAAATCAGATGAATGTATCTGATTATATTTATGATTATATGTTAGCTCACAACAGGGTTGTGCCTGGTCAGGGAATGGCAAAAATTAATGGAATAAACACGAATTCTGATTTAGACTTTTATTTTTCCCAAGCATATGTAAACTATGATGCCAGTGATTATTTTAACTTCGAAATAGGGCATGGCAAAAATTTTTTTGGTGACGGTTACCGATCCATGATTCTTTCTGATAATACTTTTAATTACCCTTATTTTAAATTAACCACAAACATTTGGAAAATAAAGTACGTTAATCTGTTTTCAAGTTTGCAGCAGTTGGACTGGATTACTGATCCAAGGGATATCAGTCGAGAAAAATTTAACGCAACTCATTATTTAAGTGCGAATATTGGCAGTAGATTAACCTTGAGTTTATTTGAGTCGATTATAATTGGAGAGGATAGCTTAGGCAATGTATTTAACATAAATTACTTGAATCCTATTATATTTTACAGACCCGTTGAGTATTCGATTTCTTATTCTAGGCAAGGAAATGCTGTTATGGGCTTAGGCTTCAAATACAAACTTTCCGACTTGTCTCATTTGTACGGTCAATTAGTTTTAGATGAATTTACCTTATCAGAGTTAGGGGCAGGGAATGGCTATTGGGCTAATAAATTTGGCGGGCAAATTGGTTTCAAATGTTTTGACTTATTTGGTTATGAAAACTTAAGTTTTCAAACTGAGATAAACTCTGCAAGACCATTTACATTCAGCCATAAACACCCTATTTTATCGTTTTCGCACTATTCACAACCTTTAGCACATCCTTTTGGAGCAAACTTTTTGGAGAATGTAAGTATATTGAGGTATAGACAGAAAAGATGGACTGCTGACTTAAAAGTTGTTGTCGCTAAATATGGCGGTCAAATTGATGGAGATTCAAGAAACTACGGAAGTGATATTCTTGTTAGCTATGACGAGAATAGAGAGGATTATGGAAACGAGGTTGCTCAAGGAAATACGACTGACCTTCAGTTTGTTGATTTCAGGTTGGGTTACCTGATCAATCCCATCACCAATTTGAAGTTGGAGGTAGGAGTCTCAAATAGAACTACAAAAGATTTAAGTACAAGTGCTGAAAATCAATATATATTCTTTGGTCTGAAAACTGATTTGAGAAATATCTACTACGATTTTTAGACCATTTCTAAATAAGTAAATATTTATCCGTTTTACAAGGCATTGAAAATAGAAAAAGTGGTAAATTTACCCTTTGGAAAAAAACCTTCCATTTAATACGTAAGTTACACTAAATCAACCACTTATAAAATGTCTTTAAGCGACATTCTTCAACTTTCAAAAATCAGACTAACAACAAGTGTTGTTTTTTCCGCCATTGCAGGCTTTTTTATTTCCGGAGGAGCATTTAATTCGATTGATTTATTTTACTTAGTTATTGGTGGCTTTTTAGTTGTAGCTTCATCCAATGGCTTCAACCAAATTATTGAAAAAGACTTGGATAAGCTCATGCAAAGAACTGCCGATCGTCCTCTTCCTAAAAGTAGAATGAAAGTCAATCAGGCTTTTTTCTTATCCCTATTTATGGGGAGCTTTGGTGTATTGTTTTTGTTTATGATTAATCTGTATTGCGGATTTTTCGGTGCTTTATCTGTACTCCTGTATGTATTAGCATATACTCCCTTAAAAAGAACAACTTCATTTTCGGTTTTTGTAGGAGCATTTCCGGGAGCCATACCATTTATGTTGGGCTGGGTGGCAGTGACTAACAATTTTTCAATTGAAGCAGGTATACTTTTTGCTATACAGTTTATTTGGCAATTCCCTCACTTTTGGGCAATAGCTTGGGTCTGTGATGATGACTATACAAGAGCAGGATTCAAAATGTTGCCAGGAGGAAAAGATAAAAATACAGCATCAAAGACCTTGATATATACTTTATTCTTAATACCCTTATCCATACTGCCAGCGTTTAGTTTTACAGGAGCATTAGAGATGTCCATTGTGGCGATGCTTTTGGCTATTTTACTTGGCTTATGGTTTTTTACAAAATCCCTTATCCTTTTTAAAACCTTGAGAGATGAAGACGCAAAAAAACTCATGTTTGCCTCTTTCTTCTACCTTCCTATTTTACAATTAATCTACGTTATTGATAAACTATTATGACAACATTCGAAGAACAAAAAAAGAAATCGGCTAAGCCGTTATTATGGATTTCAATGATTAGTATGGCAATGATTTTTGCCGGTCTTACGAGTGCCTATGTGGTGCGAAAAGCAGAAGGCAATTGGTTAGATTTCGAATTTCCTATATGGTTTTACTTAAGTACGGTTTTTATTATTCTTTCCAGTTTTACTATTAACTGGGCAAAAAAGAGTATTAAAAATGATGAACTAGAAAAAGCTAAAAAAGGCTTTAATTACACGCTTATATTAGGTTTAGCTTTTGCCTTATCTCAGTATATAACTTGGAAGGTGCTGTATACAAACGGTGTGTATTTTACAGGTCCAGGAAGTAATGCTTCAGGTTCATTTTTATATGTCCTAACCTTAATGCATTTATTCCATTTAGGAGGTGGATTATTGGCATTAGTTTATACGACTTACAAAGCAAAAAAGGGTGCATATAGTAGTAATAATTATCTAGGAGTTGAGCTTTGTTCTATTTTTTGGCACTTTCTTGACTTTTTATGGCTCTATTTATTCCTATTTTTACTATATAATCATTAATATTGCAAAACTTTTCAAACCTAGAAAAAATGACAGACATTACGAAAAATGAAAAAGAAGCATGGTCTGGTGGAGAAAAACCATTTGTATCTAGCTACGGCAAGCTAATGATGTGGTTTTTCCTAGTTTCTGATGCACTAACTTTCTCTGGATTTTTATCAGCATACGGTTTTATGCGATTCAAGTACTCGCATTTGTGGCCAGTAGCTGAAGATGTATTTACACACTTCCCATTCTTAAAAGGTGACCATCCTTTATTGTTCGTTGCACTGATGACCTTCATACTTATTATGAGTTCGGTAACAATGGTATTAGCGGTAAATGCAGGAAACAAAAATGATAAAAAAGGTGTAACTCTTTGGATGTTAGTAACCATTATTGGTGGATTTGCCTTTTTAGGCTCACAAGCTTGGGAGTGGGGACACTTCATTCATGGTGACAAAGGTGGTATTGAATTGCCAAACCATGAGATTGTTCATGTGGTAGATGAAGAAGAACACTTTTACTCTATATACGACTTGGTAGGAGTAGATTCATATGCCGATGACGTAAATATCACTATCGATGACGTAAAAGAAGCTTTAGCTCAACGTCCTGATTTAGGAATACGATTAACTGATAAATCAGTGGTAAGCGATGCAGCAGCACAAGCGTATTTGAACAATGCAGAAGTAGTATTAGGAGCAAATCTAATTCGCAACGAATATGGACATCAGTTATTTGCTAATTTCTTCTACTTCATTACAGGATTTCACGGCTTCCACGTTTTTAGTGGAGTAGTAATTTTAATAGTGATATTCATAAATGTAATTAAAGGAACATACGAAAGAAGAGGGCATTACGAAATGATTGAAAAAGTAGGGCTGTATTGGCACTTTGTTGATTTAGTTTGGGTATTCGTATTTACATTCTTCTATTTAGTTTAACAATAAAAAATAATATTATGTCAGAGCAAACAGGAACATGGTGGATTTGGAGAGTATTTTGGATACTACTAATCGTTACCGCCGTTGAGGTTATTTTAGGAATTATTAAGCCTGCATTATTGATTGACAATTCGTTTTTAGGAACAACCTTATTGAACCTAATATTTATTGTTTTAACCATCATTAAGGCAGCTTATATTGTAATGGAATTTATGCACTTAGGACATGAAGTGAAGGGGTTAAAACTATCCATACTATTGCCAGCAGTTGTATTGATTCCATATTTAGTATTTATTCTACTCACAGAAGGTCATTACATCTTCGGAACCTTATAAAGATGAAGAAGTATAAAGGCATATTAGCAGCGCTAATTCTAATTCTGCCGTCAGCTATTTATATTTTCTTTAGCTATGGTAATCATAACTTTGCACACCTGCCTTATGTTGGTGGAGAAGATGAATCTCAGCACCAGTATATTCCAGATTTCAGTTTTACCAATCAGTTCGGCGAAGCCGTAAACCAAGAAGATTATCAAGGAAAAATCTACCTAGCTAATTTTGTTTTTACGACTTGCCCGACTATTTGTCCTGTGATGACCTATAATATGCGTCGAATACAGCAAAAGATGGAAAGTTATCCAGATTTTAAAATTATTTCGCACTCTGTATTTCCTGAATATGACACTCCTGAAGTATTACTGGAATATTCACATAAGATGGAAGCCGATTTATCAAATTGGAATTTTGTGACGGGTAACAGAGAGGACATTTACGGCATAGCCAAAAACTATTTTGTAAGTGCAATGGAAGACAGTACTGCTGAGGGTGGTTTTTTACACTCAGAGTATTTTGTCCTTATCGACAAAGAAGGTCGCATCAGAGCAAGAGAGGATGACAATGGAAATAATATTGGAGTTTATGACGGCACAAGCGATTATGAAGTGGATTTGCTAATAGACGACATTAAAGTATTAATGGCAGAATACAATTTAGCCAAGAAGGATAAAGATGAATCAAAACGATAAATTTTATATTCCGCTTATTGTAGCATTATCGGTTATTATTCCATTAGCCGTTGCAGGACTTATGTTTTTGCCAGACGACTTAAGACTCTCTTTTGGTGGGGCGGATTTGAGGTCTTTACCCTTTTTTCATGCGGTTTTAAATGCATCTACGGCGGTACTCTTATTTGTTGGTTTCGTCTGGATAAAAAATAAGAAGATAGCACTTCATAGAATTTCTATGATGAGTGCCTTCATTTTATCAGCAATATTTTTAGTGTCTTACGTCATTTCAAAATTATCTAATTCGCCAGTGCCTTATGGTGGCGAGGGATGGTTGAGGCCTACTTACTTTTTTATTCTCATTTCCCATATCCTATTATCTATTCCTGTATTGCCACTCGCTTTACTAGCAATATACAGAGGAGTTACAGGCGAATTTCAGAAGCATGTAAAAATCGTAAAATGGACCTTTCCAATTTGGATGTATGTTGCCATCACGGGTGTGTTGGTATATCTTTTTATGATGCCTTATTATGCGTAAATTTGTACCTATGAAAAAAGCATTATTTTTTATCGTTTTAAGCCTGTTTGCTTTTACAGACGCCTTTTCTCAATGTGCCATGTGCAAATCTGTAGTAGAAAGCAATATTGAGGGAGGTAGCAGTATTGGTGCAGGGATTAATGATGGCATCCTCTATTTGATGGTGATGCCTTATATTGCTTTGGCTATTGTAGCTTTGGTATGGTCAAAGTACAATAAGCGTCAAAAAGCTTAGTTAATTGTTTTATCTAACTTTGTTGTTATGAAGAAAGTCATCTTTCTATTATTCTTTAGCAATCTTACATTAAATTTATTTTCTCAAAAATTATGGACTCTGGAAGAGTGTTTGAGATTTGCTCAAGAAAATAACTTGACAATAAAACAAGCTTATTTAAATGCTGACTTGTCAAAGCAGAATTTATTTCAATCTAAAATGGGACTCTTGCCATCATTGAATGGGAATATCTCTGACAACACCAATTTTGGACGAAATATAGACCCAGTTACCAATGAGATTACGGTTGATAGAATACGAAACAATAACTTTGGTTTAAGCTCGTCCGTTACGCTATTTAATGGCTTTCAGAACCTTAATAATATTCGCAGGAGCAATTACGATTACTTAGCCTCAAGGTACGACGCTCAGAAAATGGCTAATGATATTTCAGTAAATATTGTAACAGCTTATTTGCAATTGCTATATAATGAAGACTTGATTTTGGTAAGCCAACAGAAAGTTGATGTTTCTGAGTTACAAGTGCAGCGAATTAGTAATATGGTAGAGGTTGGCAGTTTGCCAGCAGGAGATTTATTAAATACAGAAGCACAAAAGGCTCAAGAAGAGTTACAACTTATTAATGCTGAAAGCCAAAGAGACATTGCTTTGTTGAATCTTAAGCAGTTATTGGATTTGCCATCTACGGATGATTTTAGTATTGTAGATTTTGATGTAGAACCTTCCGAACAATTTACAGTGTTGAGTACCGATGATATATACAATCAAGCCATTCAGAATTTACCAAACGTTAAAAGTGCGGAGTCTAGACTGCAAAGTTCCGAGCGGTCTTTAGCCATAGCACAAGGGGGGAGAAGTCCACGCTTAAGTATGACGGCAAGTTTAGGAACAGCTTATTCTTCAGCAAGTCGCAAGTTTATAGGCTATGATTCCTTAGCAACTTTGCCTTTCCCAATGTACGAAGACTACTCTTTTGAAGATCAATTTAATGATAATGTAAGTCAGTCTGTAGGCTTTAACCTGAGTATACCAATATTTAATGGATGGCAAGCCAACAAAAGTATCAGTCAGGCAAAGATAGGCGTCTTACAGTCACAATACGGATTACAGCAATCTAAAAACGATTTGAGAAAGACCATAGAACAAGCTCAGAACGATGCCCTTTCTGCTCACAAGAAATACCTTGCTTCAAAGAAAACAGTTGACTTTCAAAAGCAGTCCTTTCAATACACGCAGGAGAAATACGATTTACAGCTTATTACCTCATACGATTACAACAACGCAAAAAACACCTTGTTTAGAGCTGAAACAGACCTATTACAAGCAAAGTACGATTATATTTTTAAAACCAAAATGTTAGATTTTTACATGGGTAAACCCCTTACTTTTTAGATTATGAAAGCAGTATTAGTTATTATTATAGGTACCGTCTTATTTTACTTTGGTAGAAGAAAGAATACCAAATGGATGAAGATTTCAGGACTAGTCATTGGAGGCTTAGCCTTTTTCATTTTTATTGCCACTCAAATAGGTTGGATTTCCTCTGAAGAACCTATTTCTGTGAAGACTAAATTAGTAGAGAAAAGAGACATAATAGAAACAGTTTCGGCAAGTGGTAAAATACAGCCTGAAAAAGAAGTGAAAATTTCACCAGATGTCTCTGGCGAGATAGTAAGTCTGTACGTTATGGAAGGCGATAAAGTTGAAAAAGGCGACTTATTATTAAATATAAAGCC